>CAZIUT010000006.1:0-22242 GCA_964542545.1 uncultured Dysgonomonadaceae bacterium
ATAGAAATTAATGAAATCATTTACTGTATTAAAACGGGTAGCATCGGTATATTGTACCTTAAAAAGATGTGCTGAAAGATAAAGGACTTTCTTATCAGGATGAAGTTCCTGAATTTTCGAACCAATGGCATGACAAAGGTGGGTTTTGCCAACACCCGAGCGACCATGTAGAAATAGGGGGTTAAAAGCTGTTTTAGCAGGGCTGATTGCTACAGCTTCAGCCGCTGTACGAGCAAGCTTATTGCTGTCTCCTTCATAATAATTATTGAATGTGTATTTTGTGTTAATCTGAGAATCGAACTCTTGTGCTTCTACTCTATCAAAAGGACTGGGCACTTTAGCAGATGGGACAGTTTTCTGAGAGAAATTTGATTGCTTCTTAGATTCTCCCCTTATTTCAACAGCAGTATTGCTCGCTGATGCAACTACAACACGATAATTCAGTATGGTCTCTTCTCCCATTACCCTATAGAGGGTCTGTTGAATAAGATCAATGAATTTCTCTTCAAGGTATTCGTAGAAAAACTGACTCGGAACTTGAACTGTAAATATATTATCCCGATAACTAATGGGGATAATAGGAGCAAACCAAGTATTATATGCAGCTTCAGAGATATTATCTTTAATAATTTTGAGACAGTTATTCCATAAACTTTTAAAATCAGTTTTCATTATAATGGTAGTGTTGAGATGTCTTTATATTTTGTGTGTGATTCCCTAATTGTTATGCAAATTTTGCCAAAATAATTGACAAATCAAAATCTATTATTTCATTTCAAATTTGTAAGCCGAACAGTTGATTAGTAATCAATGGGCTAATTATATCAGTTTAGTATACAGTTAATTGGAAGCTTTATCAACTTTGTCACTGTTGATTATCAGCGAGATACAAACGTTATCAACAATAGTTATGCAATTTTTCATAAGGCGCAGTATAATGTCTGAATAGCTTTAGAATCAGCACTTAATTTGTTGATAACTGGATATCGTTATTTACAGTAATTCTAAATAGAGATTTTTAATTGTGTTGATTATAATATAAAAATAGACTTTTTTAATTTTTCATAAGTGAGGTGTTCACACTCTTTGCTTTCCTTCTTTGTTGTTAAAATTATTCTGTTGCAGGTGTTTTTCGTTCTATAAGACATGTATGCATCTATTTTCTCACATCAGTCTTATAGATGATGTGAGAAAATAGATGCATTAGTTATATAATTGGCTTGTGTGTTATTAAAACAGACGTACTCTTACGCTAAGATATTTCTCAGGATTCTTTCTTATATCATCAAGCAGTTGTGTTGCACTGTTAATAGTGCTTGTTATACTGTCGTGAAGCTGTGTGTCATTAGTTAGCTTTCCTAGTGAATTGTCGGTGTTAGTTAAGCTTTCTGATAGATGTTTAAGATTGAAAAGTGTAGAGTCTAACGAGTCGAATGTTTTATTAATATCTATTTCGGCTAAGTCTTCGCTTACTTTTTTAAAGTTTGTAGATATCTCAGCAAAATTATTGCCAATTGTTGGCATATCACTTTCAAGGTTAGCCATTACTTTTCTTAAACTTGTGCTTGAGGCTTCTAATTGCTTCATGGTTTCTCCCATAGACTCTATAGCTGTTATCCATGTAGGACTTGTTGCTATCTTTTGAAGCGAAATGGTCACAGAGTCAAGTCTGGCCATTATGGAGTCTGTTTTAGGTATTACTTTTGCTACACCATCCATTAGTCCTACTGCTCGTGTGCCTAGAATTGTATCTCCTGGCGATAAATATTCTGTGCTGTAGGGATTATTTATTAAACTTACAGACGAACTACCTAGAAAGTCTGAGCTAAATTCAAGTTTGCTTCCTTTTTTAACTTTTAATCCTTTGTCTAATCTTATTTCAACAGCCAACTCCATCGAGTCGGTATCTATCATCCGAATTGAGTTGACCAATCCTACTTGAAAACCATTAATTAAAATGGGGGAAGATACATTTAAGTTGAATACATTGTCGAATACGGAAATATAGGTATTTTGCTTTTTAAAGATGTTGACTCCTTTCAGAAAGTTGATACCAAAAAACATCATTCCTAGGCTCACTAAAAAACCAACCCCTATCTTTACGTTTCTACTCCAATTTTTCATATTTATATTGTGTTTATATCTTTGCTAAAAATCTTACTTTATTCTTTTCCCGTCTTTAAACTCAACAATAAAAGCATCTTTGAACTTTGTTTTTACTTCTCTTAATAGTGGTAAAATATCGTTTTCGCTCTTAAAGCTTCCATGTGTATACTTATAGGTATTGCCGTCTTTATAGAATTCCACATTTGTTAGTCCCTTAAATGCACGTGCATTTGCGTTATATTTTCTAGGAGAGGTCAAAAACTGAACTTTATATTCAATTTGCGAACTGCTTTCATTTGAATTCTGTTCATATAGATTACTAGTTGAAGCAACTTTCGATATAGTATATTTATTTCTTTTATCGTATTCTTTTTTATATTCTGTAAAAGCTTTATAAATAGAATTAACTAGCACGTCTTGACCGTGGTTACTGTTCAAATACTTTTCTTCAGTTGGATTACTTATATATCCTAATTCTATAAGAACACTTGGCATACCAGTTTCGCGTAATACCAGAAAGCCTGCCTGCCTCACATTCCTATTAGTTCTTTTTGCACCATCTATAAGTTCATGTTGAGCTAATGACGCAAAGTTGAGACTTTGCTCCAAAAACTTGTTTGACATAAACTCAAATATAATATACGATTCAGGTTCTTTTGGATTGAATCCTTGATACTTTGTTTCGTAATTGTCTTCATATTCAATTACAGAGTTTTCTCTTTTGGCTACTTCTAGGTTGTCTTCGCTTCGATGAAGTCCTAATATATAAGTTTCAACACCTTGTGGCGATTTCTTTCGTCTGTCTAGTGCATTGCAGTGTAGTGAGATGAATAGTTGAGCATTTGCTTTGTTAGCAATTTTAGGTCGTTCGTTGAGTGGTATAAACTTGTCAGTAGAACGGGTGTATATTACTTTTACGTCGCTATGATTTGCATTTATTTTTTGGCCTAGTTTCTTTGCTACACTTAGGACTATATCTTTCTCTTTCGAAATTTTTCCTAGCGCTCCTGGATCTTTACCGCCATGCCCTGGGTCAAGCACTACCGTAAAGGTTTGACTTCTTTGTCCAAAAGAAGCATTAACAAAACCCATGAGAAGAAACGGGATAAGAATAAATAAAATGTATGGTTTTTCTCGTTTCATGATGTTGTTTGTTTTTACAAAAATAATTATAATATTCGAATAGCTACCTCGATTTTGGTTTAGATATCAGAAAAAGACTGATTCTTCTTGATTTTAGTTGCTATATGGGGATAAAAAAACCGCACCTTCTTGAGAAAGTGCGGTTTTAAATATTTTGAACTTTAAATATATTAGTCCAATAGTTCAGCTAATTTTTTATGAAGTTCATCGCCACGTAAGTTTTTCTCTATAATTTTTCCTTCTTTATCAAGCAAAACTGTGTGAGGAATACCTGTAATAGCATATAATTTTACTACTTCACTTTCCCAGAATTTAAGATCAGACATTTGAGGCCATGTCATTTCTAAATCTTCGATGCCTTTTAGCCATTCTTCTTCAGTTCTATCGAGAGATACACCAACAATTTCAAAACCTTTGTCTTTGTATTCTTTGTATGCGTTTACTACATTCGGCATTTCGCTTCGACAAGGACCACACCAAGCAGCCCAAAAGTCTATAAATACATATTTACCATCTCCTACATAATCAGATAATGAAACAGGCTCTCCTTTAGGATTTTTCATTGTAAAGTCGATATAATCTTTACCAATAGCAACAGCTTCCATAGCTTCAAGTTGTTCAACAATGCGTTTTACATCATCGTTTTCTTTGTATTCATCGCTTGCCATAGCAAGAATCTCTTTTTGTTGTTCAGGTTCAAACATGCGTGCTGAACCCATAAAGATGTATTGGCCCAATTCATTGTCGATGTTTGCTTTTACAAAATCGAAGTTCAAAGCTTTTGCTTCGTCCATAACACTGTTAATTTTCAATCGCAACTCTGCATCAAGATCTTCGGTCATAGAATTGTCTGCTGTAGAAGCACTGTGCTGGTCAGAAATAGATCGTACTTCTGTAGTTAGCTCTTTCTGCTTTGAGTTAAAGTCGTTGAAAGCATTATTAATTGGTGTTCCTGAAATTTGGAACTCAGAATCGTCATATACAACTTTAATTTTACCTGGTTCAATCATAATAATGGAACCTATGTTGCTTTGATTTTCTCCTAATGTTATAAAACGTAGTACAGGAGCGTCTGTATCACCTTCAAATTTGAATTTACCATTTGTAATGGTAGTTGTTTCAAGCGTTGCTATATCACCCTCAGTCATTTTAGAAAGGTTAACTTGTTGACCTTCAAAGGTTGGATCTGTAACTTCACCACTAATAGTATATTCAGTTTTGCTTTGACAGGCTGCGAAAATCACAGCAATTACACTTAAGAATAGAATTTTTTTCATTATAACTTTTTTATATTTTAAAAACTAAGTACAAATATAGATATTAATATCTTACTGTGAGTAGGTTTATATCTGTTTTTTTAATTCATTTTGGTTTTAATATCTGTATTAACTTGTCGTGAACTAAATACTTAGGTGGTTATTGAAATTTTCTCAAATACTTCAATTATTCTTTTTTATAATATCAGTAAATGGGGTGCTTTTCTATTGGTGTAGCAGTGATATAGGCATATCATCTATTCTTCTTTTACTTAGGTTTGTTTAATCCTTCAAGAATGCTCCGATTGATTAAGTAAAACTGTTTTAATCTTACTTGAAGTTGTTTGTAGTAAAATGGGTGATTAAAAGCAATACTCCTTTTCTCTTTTTAATAAATATCTTGTATCTTTGAAATAAAAACAATAAGCTTATGAGTCATTTAGTTTCTCCTTCTTTGTTATCTGCCGATTTTTTACATCTAAAACGTGATGTTGAAATGCTGAATGATAGTGAGGCCGATTGGTTGCACTTAGATGTAATGGATGGTGTTTTTGTACCTAATATATCGTTTGGTTTCCCAATAATGAATATGTTGAAAGGTATTACAAACAAACCATTGGATGTTCATCTGATGATTGTGCAGCCAGAAAAATTTGTGGATGAAGTAGCTGCTATGGGTGCACATATAATGAATGTGCACTATGAGGCTTGTACCCACCTGCACCGTGTAGTGCAGGCTATAAAAGCTAAAGGTATGAAAGCAGGGGTTACGCTCAATCCACACACACCTGTTGCATTGCTCAACGATATTATTGAAGAGTTGGATATGGTGTTACTCATGTCTGTAAATCCTGGCTTTGGTGGGCAGAAATTTATAAAGCACACCTTGTCAAAAGTAAATGATTTGAAAAATCTTATTATTCAGAAAAACAGCAATACACTCATTCAAGTAGATGGAGGTGTGGACCTAGAGACTGGGAAGCAACTTGTTGCTGCTGGAGCAGATGTTTTAGTTGCAGGTAGCTTTGTATTCTCTTCAGAGAACCCAAAGGAGAGAATACATCAACTTAAAATGTTATAGTTGTGGTAAAGTTCTCACATTAGGGAATTGTTATTTATGTAGGCTGTAATATTTTTATAATGTTAATGCAATGGGGCAAATTCCGTTTTTAAGAATATTAATTCCTGTAATAAGTGGTATTCTTTTTTGTGAGTTTATCTCTCCATCGGTTAATCTGTTTTTTGTAGCAATAATTGGATTGCTGTTGATTCTCGCCTCCTTCTTTACACACAAACATAGTAATTATGCTTTGCGATGGTTGTTTGGTGTGGGATTTAGTTTCTTTCTTTTTTTTCTTTCAACACAGTTTTATCAATATCGTGCTGAGCGAGTTTCTTTTAATTTTTTAGGATCAATAACCTCATATATTGGTAAAGTGATAGATCTTCCACAACAGAAAGGGCAATCTGTTGCTTGCGAAGTCCATTTGACTTACCCTATATATAAGAAGGTGATGTTATATCTTGAATCAGATACAAATAGTCTGTATCTTGAGCCTGGTGATGAGTTGTTAGTTCAAACTCGTATGCAACCTTTCAAAAACTTAGGGAATCCCGACCAGTTTAATTATGAGTATTTTATGAGAAACAAAGGTTTCTCTGGAAGTTCTTATGTGATTTCTGCTAATTGGATTAAAACAGGGCGACGCAATAGTTCAATTAAAACAGAAGGGTTGCGTTTGAGATCAAAGATGCTAAATCTGTACAAAAGCTTCAATTTAGATAACGATGCTTATGCATTCATATCAGCAATTACATTGGGCTACAAAGCTGACTTGTCTGACCATTTAAAAGAAGCTTTCCGCGCTTCGGGCACTTCTCATATATTGGCCGTTAGTGGGCTGCATGTGGGTATTATTTATATAATCATTGTTTCGCTCTTCTTTTTTATTGGCAAACATGGCAAACTGTATGTTGTAAAACAGGTGCTGGTTTTACTTTGTTTGTGGGGGTATGTCTTTGTCACTGGTATGCCTGTCTCTGTGATAAGGGCAGCTATTATGTTGTCTTTCATTGGTGTTGGCAATATGTTTAACAGGAAAGGCTTAACATACAACACACTTGCAGTAGCAGCTTTTCTTACTTTAATACTCAATCCGTTTTATCTTTTCGATGTTGGTTTTCAACTTAGCTTTTCAGCTGTGCTCTCTATTTTGTTTTTTCAGCCAAAACTGTTAAGACTATATTCCCCAAAGACAAAAGCTGTAGACTATATTTGGAATCTGTTTACAGTATCATTAGCAGCGCAATTAGGCGTGTTTCCATTGGTGCTTTATTATTTTGGCACTTTCCCTACTTATTTCTTTATCACCAATTTATTGGTGTTGCCTTTTGTTGCAACTATCATTTACAGCACTGTTTTGCTCTCTTTTTTAACTTTGCTTTCATTTCTCAACATCGGGCTATTGCAAGTTATATATAATGTCTTAATTATTTTTATACAGATTCTCATTAAATTTGTTTTACAAGCTGTCTATTTAATTGAATCGCTCCCCATGTCAGTTATAGAAGGTTATCATATTTCAGCACTTCAGGTGTTTTTAGTTTTTTCAATAATAATATTCATTGGTTTGTATGTCTTGCAAAGAAACACCAAACACCTAATAGTATTTCTTGCATCTGTTGTACTATTATTGTTTACACAATCCTTTTCTTTATTGAGTAAACCGTCAAGTCAATTCTTTGTGTATAACAGTTACAGCGATTCTGATATTGGATATATAATTAATGGTGAAAAGATACCATTATTAGCCAATTGCAATCAAGCAATCTCTCATCCTTCGCTAAATATTATTTTGCTTGCCGAAAATAATTATAAATCTAAAGTAAGCAATCATGTTCTTCCCGTTGATATCCTTATTTTAGCTTCCGACAATAGTTTTTCAGTTTCAGAGTTAGTAGTTTTCTTTGAACCAAAAAAGATAATTATAGACGCATCAATAGGCCGATATGCTGCAATGAAAATGAAAGATGAATGTGAGAAATTAAATATCAACTTCTGTGATATTTCCAATTCAGGAGCATTCTTGCTAAACTTTTAGTAATTTTGCATCTTCTCAAATAAATAATTCAACCAAAATAGCGAATAATAAACTTAATGAATACACCATTGTCACTTACTCCTTTAATTGGAGAAAACCAATTGCTGCAAACCAAAAAACAAATTGATAAAGCTCAGAAAATAGTTATAGTTACTCATCTTTCACCAGATGGCGATGCCATGGGTTCGTCACTCGGATTGTATCATTATTTGCTAAGCATGGGCAAAGAAGTGAGGGTTGTTGTGCCCAATGCATTTCCTTATTTTCTTAGATGGATGGATGGGGTGAAAGATGTAGTAATAAATACATATATACCCACTGTGGCAGAGGCTCTAATTAGAAATGCAGATTTGATTTTCTGTTTAGATTTCAATACCCTGAAACGAATTGGTGTTTTAGGAGAGCATGTTGAGCAATCGGCCGCAAAAAGAATACTCATAGATCATCACCCCGACCCTGATGAGGATTTTGATGTTGTAATTTCATATCCAAAGATATCATCTACTAGTGAAATTGTTTTCAGATTAATGACTCAACTGGGTGGCTTCGATAAAATTTCTACAACCATTGCAGAATGTATCTATACTGGTATGATGACAGATACAGGTGGGTTTACTTTTAACTCAAACGATCCAGAGATATTCCAAATTATAAGCATATTGCTAAAGAAAGGAATAGATCGCGACCTTATATATAGGAATGTGTTTAATAATTATACCGACCAACGCTTTAGATTGCTAGGTTTCACTCTGTCGCAACGGATGAAAATATATCCTGAGCATAAAGCATCACTTATATACTTAACATTAGAAGATCAGAAGCAGTTTGATCTTATAAAGGGTGATACTGAAGGCTTTGTAAACTATCCACTCAGCATTAAGGATATTTTATTTTCAGTTTTTATTCGCGAAGACGATAAACTCACAAAAATATCGCTTCGTTCACAAGGCAATTTCCCTTGTAATAGATTTGCTGCCGATTATTTCAATGGGGGGGGACATCTTAATGCATCTGGAGGAGAGTTTTATGGTAAAATTGAAGATGCAATTTCTTTGTTTGAAGAGGGTTTGGAAAAATACGCAGATATATTACAAGAATCAACCATTTAGCAATACAATCTCTATTTTAAGAATAGATAATAGATTAAGAACGTCTAAAGCAGTGCTAAATTAAAGTGAAATGATTATTTTTGCAGTTCATTTAGTGGATAGTAAAGATAAAATAGAAAATAAACTACAAGTATAAGAAATGAAGAAAATTTTTATAGCCGCCTTAATAAGCATTGTTGCAATTGGAATTCTTTCTTCTTGCAACAAAAGTAGAACGTATGCTCAGCGTTTGGGTGATGAGAAAAAGCTGATCGAACGCTTTATTGATAAAAATGACTTAAAGGTATTGAATGAATATCCAAAAGACAGTGTTTTTAAATCAAACGAGTTCTTCTTTGACGCTTCATCGGGTATATACTACAATGTAATAGAGAAAGGTAACAGTAGAAGAATAAAGAATGGAGAAGAGATTTATATTCGATTCAAAGGTTTAAGGTATCTTTCTAACCATGATTCAATACCTGCTATTGGAAACATAGATAGCAAACAACCCGAAGTATTGGTGTATGGTAATGCATCAACCTATTTAACTGCTGCTTGGGTAACACCTATCAAGAATATAGGCGATCGTGCAAAAGTGAAAATGATTGTGCCGTTTAATATGGGTCTTCCTACCGATCAGCAAGGATACAGAACTGCATATTACGAAGAGATAGACTATCGATTTGAGAACTAACATATTTAAAGCTAACATATTAAAAACCATAACGTATGTCACTAATTAAATCAATATCAGGTATTCGAGGAACAATAGGAGGTAGAGTAGGAGAAGCTTTTACACCTGTTGACACAGTTAAGTTTGTTGCTGCATATGCTACATTTATTAAAAGAACAGCAGATGCAAAATCACTAAAAATAGTTTTAGGTAGAGATGCTCGCATTTCAGGCGATATGGTGCATAGGCTTGTAGCTGCTACATTGATGGGTATGGGGTTTGATGTTGTAGATATTGGTTTGGCAACTACACCTACAACAGAGGTAGCTGTGCCAAAAGAAAAGGCTAATGGTGGCATTATACTTACTGCTAGTCACAACCCAAAACAATGGAATGCACTTAAGTTGTTAGACTCTAAAGGTGAATTCTTGAATGCTGCGGATGGAGCAGAAATATTGAAAATTGCAGAAGCTGAAGATTTTGTATTTGCAGAAGTTGATGATTTAGGCACTGTAACAGAAAAAGATTACTTAGACGCTCACATACAAGATGTTTTAGATTTAGCACTCGTAGATGTTGAGGCTATTAAGAAGGCCAATTTTAAAGTAGCTATAGATTGTGTAAACTCTGTGGGTGGTTTGGTTATTCCTCAGCTTCTTAAAGCATTAGGTGTAAATGAGGTTTTAGAAATTCATTGCGAACCTCATGGCAATTTTGCACACAACCCTGAGCCTCTACCTGAAAATTTAACTGATCTTGTTTCTGCTATAAAAGAGAAGAAGGCCGATGTAGGTTTTGCAGTAGACCCAGATGTAGACAGACTAGCCATTATTTGTGAAGATGGTGCGCCTTTTGGCGAAGAGTATACTTTGGTTGCAATAGCAGATTATGTGTTATCTCACACGCTAGGCAATACTGTATCTAATCTTAGTTCTACACGTGCTTTGCGCGATGTTACTGAAAAACACGGTGCTACATATACAGCATCTGCAGTAGGAGAAGTGAATGTGGTAACCAAAATGAAAGAGACAAATGCTGTAATTGGTGGCGAAGGCAATGGGGGTATTATATATCCTGCTTCTCACTATGGGCGCGATGCTTTAGTTGGTATAGCTCTTTTCTTAACTCAAATGGCAAAATCTGAAATGAAGGTAAGCGAATTGCGCGCTACTTATCCTTCTTATTTTATGTCGAAACAGAAAATAGATTTGACCCCAGAAATAAATATCGATGAGCTTCTTTTATCTATCAAGAAGAAATATCAAGAAGAGGATATAATAGATATCGACGGTGTTAAAATTGAATTTAAAGACAGATGGGTGCATATGCGCAAATCAAATACAGAACCTATTATACGTATCTACACAGAGGCTCCATCATCAGAAGAAGCTGATGCATTAGGAAAACGAATAATAAGCGAAATAAAGGAAATTATAGGGTAAAAGATTAATTATCTCATCCTCCCTTGAAATTATACCGTAAAGCTTAAACCAATTTTAAATTGGAGGGTTTTACGGTTCATTTTTTACTAAGAAATGAAAGAAAAACTATTAGCACTTGAAGATATTAGAAAGCTTCACCCTATCTTCAGAAAAAGATATGGTGATACGTTAGCAAAACTTGCTCTTAAGATATCTGGACTTGACAATGTAAACCGAATTTATGATCATTCAAAGCATCTGACTGGAATTGATTTTTGTTCTCATTTGCTAGATGGTTTGGAGATGAAAAGGAGCGTGGTTAATGGACATATTCTTGATAAATACAAAGATCAACCGTTTATTACAGTGTCAAATCATGCTTATGGACATGTAGATGGAATTGCCTATATTGAATTGCTTGGAGCATACAACCCAAACTTTAAAATAATGGTGAACTTCCTTTTAGGTATGATTGATACAATGTCTGATCACTTTATAACGGTAAACCCTTACAACCCTGATGTTTTCAATAAAGTGTCAAGCCTTGCTGGAGTAAAAGAGTGTATTGCCCATTTGAGAGATGGAAATCCGTTGGGATTGTTTCCTGCAGGCGCAATCTCTAATCTTATTAGGAGTAATGGCAAATGGATTATAGAAGATAGGGATTGGCAATCATCGGTTGTGAAATTAATAAAGTTTGCAAAAGTCCCCATCATTCCCATTCATATTTCGGGAGGCAATTCTCGCTTCTTTTACTCGTTGGGTTTAATAGATTGGAAATTGCGTAATCTTAGACTAGGACACGAACTCTACAATAAAAAAGGCAAAAAAATAGTGTTTACAGTTGGAGAACCTATTACATTGGAAGAACAAAACAACTATTCGGATTTAGAGCTATTTGGAAATTTTCTAAAAACTAAAACATACGAATTGAGTAAATCCAAATAAATTCTTTAACTTTGAATAAACGTATTTAAAGTTAAAGCGATTATTATATCTAAAATATTCTATGTCTAAACAGAGCATACAACAAGTAAAACAGCGATTTGGCATTATTGGAGTATCACATGAGTTGGAGCGTGCTATAGATACAGCACTTCAGGTTGCGCCTACCGATTTGTCTGTGCTTATTACTGGTGAGAGTGGTGTTGGGAAAGAAAATTTTCCTCAAATTATCCATCAATATAGTAGAAGAAAGCATGGTCCTTATTTTGCTATCAATTGTGGGTCCATTCCTGAAGGGACTATCGATTCAGAGCTTTTTGGACACGAAAAAGGTTCTTTTACCGGTGCTACCACATCACGTAAAGGTTATTTTGAATCGGCCGATGGTGGGACTCTGTTTTTAGATGAGGTGGGCGAGTTACCCATGTCAACACAAGCACGTTTGCTACGCGTACTAGAAACAGGAGAGTTTATAAAAGTAGGATCCTCTAAAGTAGAAAAAAGTAATGTTCGTGTTGTTGCTGCTACAAACATGAATATGATACAAGCAGTAGAAAAAGGCAAGTTTCGCGAAGATTTATATTATCGTTTAAACTCTGTGCCTATTCGTGTTCCTTCGCTACGCGACAGGAGAGAAGATGTACCGTTACTTTTCCGCAAGTTTGCAGGAGATTGTGCCGAAAGATATATGATGCCTGCTATTTCGCTTACCGACGACGCAAAAGAATTGCTTAAGCGCTATAGATGGCCTGGTAATGTTCGTCAACTAAAAAATATTACCGAGCAAATATCTGTTGTAGAACAAGCTAGAGTAATAACTGAGGAAATAATGCAACGCTACTTGCCCAAGCAAGAGGTGGGGATGGTGCCATTAGGCTCGGCTCAAAGTTATTCGGCCGAAGGTAAAACCTTTGCTAACGAACGTGAGATTCTTTATCAAGTGCTATTTGATATGAAGAAAGACTTGAATGACTTGAAGCAAGTAGTTAGAGATATAATTAAAAAAGGAGTAGATGTTGAGACTACTGATGCAGCTGATGCTCTTTTGCAAAACACTACTACAGAAGAAGATTTATATCGTCTTCCTGTAAAGTATAATAAAGAGTTTCTTGAAGCGCCTTTTGGTACAGCTCCCTTAGATGTTGATGAGCAAGAAGATGTGCAAGATGCTACAGAATATGTAGAAGATGATGAGTTAGAGGTGTTATCGCTCCAAGAAATAGAGCGTGAAGCAATAATTGAAGCCCTTGAGCGTAATGAAGGAGTGCGTAGGTTTGCAGCAAGAGATTTAAAAATATCGGAACGCACATTGTATAGAAAAATCAAAGAG
Organism: uncultured Dysgonomonadaceae bacterium; assembly: GCA_964542545.1. Taxonomy (GTDB): domain Bacteria; phylum Bacteroidota; class Bacteroidia; order Bacteroidales; family Dysgonomonadaceae; genus UBA2632. The sequence continues at coordinate 13,067 of CAZIUT010000006.1, forward strand.
TACAATTTAGACGATTTATAAAACAACTTATGAGAAAAATGCTATTCTTTGCAACTATTGTGTTGCTCTTAAGTTCTTGTACGATGTCTTACAAGTTTAACGGAGCTTCAATAGACTACGACTTAACTAAAACTATATTGATATCTGAATTTCCCAATCAAGCACCTCTTGTGTATCCGCCTTTAGAGCAACGTTTTAATGAGGAGCTGAAAGACTTGTTTACGAGAAGCACACGTTTGCAATTTGTACGACAAAATGCTGACTTGGAAATGGAAGGAGAAATTGTAGGTTACGAACTTACCCCTCTTGCAGTGCAAGAAGACTCTTTTGCATCAGAAACAAGACTTACGCTTACTGTTCGTATGCGCTATAGGAATAATAAAGCTGAGGGGCAAGATAAAGAAGAAACCATAAGAGCTTATCGCAATTTTCCTGCAGATAGAATGCTTACTGATGTACAAGATCAATTAATTGGAGAATTGATTAAAGAGGTTATTGATCAAATTTTCAATGCTACTATGTCTAATTGGTAATAGATATTGTAGAGCAAAAAAATAAGCAGAAGTTTTAATAAAAAAAGATAGTTCATTAAGTTTTGGAAAAAGAGCTTTTTAATGCATATTTGAATGATGAACAACAACTCAATAATGAGTCGTTGCTTCAGTTGAAACAGATAGTTGACAAATACCCATATTTTCAGGCAGCTCAGCTCATGTATTTGAAAAATATGAAAGAGGTTGAACTCCCTGAATTTACATCTGAAATAAAAAAAACAGCTATTATATGTTGCGATAGAAGAAAGCTTTTCTATTATTTAAATGATGATAAGTATGCGCGTTTCTTTTTGAAAAAAGATACAGATGAATTATCTACAAACGACAGAACAGAACTGCTTTTGGATTCTTTTTTAGAGTCGCTTGATAAAGATAATGAAACTGTGCATATCTCAATATCAAAAGCAGAAAATGAATGGGAAAGCAACTCCATCATTTCGACCGATTATTTTGCTTATTTAGAGCAAACCGAACAGGCTGAAAATAGTTTAGGTGATGACGAAGAATCTGAACCAATGAAACATCAGGGCTTGGTTGATAGATTTTTAGAAAAATCATCGAATAATGAAGATTTATTTTTCAGCAGAAATAGAGAGCCTGGACAGACTAGTAATACCACGCAAGACGTTGATAGTCTATTAGATGACGACTCATTTTTGACCGAAACCTTAGCTCAGATTTATATAAAACAAAAGAAATACGAACAAGCTCTTACAATTATTAAAAGATTAAGTTTGAATTTCCCGAAAAAAAGTATTTACTTTGCAGACCAAATACGATTTTTAGAGTATTTGATTTACAACGAAAAAAATAAAAAATAAAAACATGTATATCTTTATTACAATTTTAATTCTCATTGCAGCTGTTTGTATGATTCTTATAGTTTTGGTACAAAACTCTAAGGGAGGTGGTTTAGCTGCAGGATTTTCTTCATCAAACCAAGTAATGGGAGTTAGAAAGACAACAGACTTTCTGGAAAAAGCTACTTGGGGATTGGCTATAGTAATTATTGTTCTAAGCATATTTACAGCTAAGTTTACTGTTAAGCGTGGTGCAATGCCTGGATCACAAGTTGAGGTGGAAATGCCTTCACAACTTAACCCTTCAACAGCTCCCGATGTAAGCCCAAATATGCCTATCCCTTCTCAGCCTGCTGCTCCAATTGAGCAACCAGTAGACTAAAAGTCCGATTGCATTTTTAAACAATATAGATAAAGGAATCGAAGCTAAATCGATTCCTTTATTTCGTTGTACCTGATAGATAAAAGAGAGATTATCTTTTTGAGTTTTTTTAATATGATTGTATCGACAAGCTATCGAACTATATGCTTATCATTTAGGATTTCGCTATTTTTGTTTGCAAATAAACACATAGTATTATGAAGAAACTACTACTAGCCATTTTTGTTACACTTTCCACCGTTGCTTTTTCGCAAAAGCCATTCCGATATGATACCATTCGTGTGTCTACAGATGATACACGTAATATTCATCAAAGGTCACACGGTCAACACCACCAACGTACACTTCAAGAGCGTAATCAGAAAATAAAAGGGTTGTCTCAACCTATGGTTAGAAAAGGCTTTGATGCTAGAAACCTTAGATATGGATTAAATTTCAGCTTAAATCTTAGCAACAACTATTCTCTGTTTCGTTTTGCACCTCAGGTAGGGTATCAATTCAGTAAATATCTAATGGCAGGTGCTGGTGTAAGTTATTATTACTCTAAGCGCAAATATTATAACTCAAATGAAACAAGGCACACCAACTCTTTGGGTGGAAACCTGTTTGGATATTTATATCCTACTAGCTTTTTGGCTCTCTCTGTGCGACCTGAAGCAAACTATATTTGGAATAGTTATGAGGACAGGGATTCATCAACAATGTTTAAAAGAGAAGTTTTAGTGCCTTCGGTAGTTGTAGGTGCAGGTCTTCGACTGGGTGGGCGTGCCCATGCAATGTTATACTACGATTTGGTTCAAGATGCCGACTCGCCATACACTTCTGGCGTGTTTTATGGCGTGTCTGTTTATTTTTAGCACTTATTTTATAGATACTTCTACCCAAAGTGGTCTGTGATCAGATGCCATTGGCTCATTCACCACCTCTCCTTTCTTTACAATGTGGGTAAACAGCGTGTTGCTCTTCAAAAATATATAATCAATCACCCTTGTGGGATCATTCGATGGATAAGTTGCTTGAGTAGAATCGCTCAGCAATATCCAGTTTTCAGATAAATATTTTATTTCATCAGAGCTTGGCAATGCGTTTAAGTCGCCTGCTAGAAATAACGGTTTCGATTCGTATTTGTTTACCTGTTGCTCTATCAGCATCATGGATGCCTGTCTATCATCGCTGTTAAGAGACAAGTGGGTGCAACATAACACAAAGTCCTCCAGTTCTACTAATAACAGGCTACGCTCTTCCTCGCGACCTGGTAGTGGTATAGCCATCTTCCTCAGTGGTTGTTCTTTTGTTAGAATGCCATTTCCATACTTTCCCCCATCGTAGTCAATTGATGCGTTAAAAGTAGCAATCATATTTGTTCTTTTTGCCAATTCGTCCAACACCACCAATCCATTGCTTCGTGCTGTGGCACTGTCTAGCTCTTGAATGGCTATTGCATCAGCATCCATATCATTTATTACTTTAGCAACTCTTTCAAAGTCAATCACATTGTCCATACCTTTAGCATTACGCACATTGTAGCTAGCAATTTTAATTGAGAGAGGCTCTTTCTTTTTTTTATTATATTTTGTGTTCCCACAGCCAATTGAAAAAAATAATAAAATAAACAGTAGAGAAGAATAAGATGATTTCATAATAAATTTTTTTTGATGTTTTGTGTTACCTATCTATCATAATATATTTCTACCTATCCAAAATAGGAGAATGGAGATTAAAATAATTATTGCGGCTCTTTTGCCATATAGAGTATTTCTAACACCGGGAAGTTTTTTATTCCCGCCAAAATACTCCAGGTAAATTCCTAGTACAACGTAAGGCAAATAGAGCACTATTAATGGATTTTGACTAAACGCACTCGCAATATTCAAATGTAGCAGTTGATGTAGTGCTCGCTGCGAACCACAGCCAGGGCATTCCAATCCTGTGAGTACAAGAAAAGGACATTTTGGGAAGAAAGGGTATATATTTGGGTCTATATAAAAGAATATAAGCAATGCAGTTGTAGCAATTAATGCTACAACTACAGTGAGTAGATGTTTTTTTGTTTTCACCAGCAGTTTATCCAAAATAGAGTGGTTCGCCTCCAATTGAAGGTAAGCTTATTGATGATGATGAACCGATTGCAACCATTATCAAAATAAAAATAAGATAAATAATGCCTATTCCTAATGTAACTAGTGTCCATCTTTTTGCTCTAGCCGATGCATGCTTCGATTTCTCATAAAGAGTTTGATCATGTAGCGTGTTTACACGTGCTGCATTTACTATGCCTACAATACCTACTGGTAGGCAACAAAACAGAGTGGCCAGTATCGACTCTACTAGCCATGTTTTTGGTCTAGGAGGTATGTCATACTCATACTCTACAGTGGGATGAGGTGTTGGAGGTATTTGTTGATATTCCATTTTCTAAAATATATTAGTAAAAGTAATCATTCTAATTTATACAAAGTTACTTCCTATATCTGCCAGTGAGCCAAAAAACATAACAAAAGTAACAATGGCAACAATTGCTATTAGTATTGAAGCAATAGCAACCCAGAATGTTATTTTTGTCCACCGGGCAGCATTGCTAGATGCTTCTTGTGCTTTATCAAAAAGGCCGCTATTATAGAGCGATTCAACCTTCGATGCATTTACAATACCAGCAATTCCAATTAAGCACAACACATTTCCACACAACACAAATGGTAGTATTGTTACTAAAATAGACTCCACCATCCATGTTTTTGGCAACATAGGTACGTTGTCTGGTGTTGCTTGTTGGTATGGTGGTGGGGTAGTGTTGTATTGATTATGGGTAGTAGTTTGCGATAGTTCAAAAAGAGATTTCAGCTCTATCACTTCGTTAGCAGGTTTCCATTCTGGCATACCTTGTGTCCATACTAGGTTTTCTTTTCTTATATGTTCTATTCTCAGCTCATCTAGCGTTAATGGTCCTTTCTGCTTCCCCTCAGAATCTATATAAAAGTATCTGGTCATCATATTTGTAGTGTGTTTTAGTTTAAGCTCTTTTTCCTTCTATATTTTTCAGTTTCAATTGTTATTGCTTCAACAACATTTTGCTTGGTGTCTCTATAAATATACTCCATAATTACCTTGTTTATTACAAAGAACTGCAGCGATTTGTCTGTATAAAACATTTTATCCATTCCTTGCATTATCTCTTCTTTTTGCAAAGCCATCAGCTTGTGTGGATTGTTTATGTTGGTAATAGTATAGTAGTATTGAAAAACATTGTCTTTGGTTACTCCCACACTATCAAATCTTGTATGTTCATCTAAAGCATATGGGGTAGATTTATTTAGCTCTGCAGCTCTCCTAGTCAGTTCTTTGTGCAGTTTTGCATCACTATCATCTGTACACTGAACATACAATAGTGAACCGACCATTGCAAACAGCATGATTATTATTATCTTATTTTTTCTCATTCGTCTATCTCTTTTTGTTTCACAAAGTTAAATAAATTTGAGGTTAAATGAAGAAAACAGTCTAGTTTTATTGTTAAAGTGTTTTTTTACTTTAAATAGCCTCGCTCTTTTGTTTGTGGTTGCGGTTTTTATCATGCTTCTATATATATGCTGTTAGCAAAATGCTATGTTCATTTTATGAGAATTGTTCTTGTATTTGTGTATATACCAAAGTGTTTAGCAGAAAAGTAATGATACATTATATCTTTATTTACAACAAATAAATTGTCTATATTTGTTATAAATAAAAGGTAATAACATCACACTTTTAATGAAAGCTTTATGAAAAAAAATGCATTATTTATTTTAACTGTTTTGTTTACCACAACGCTTTTGGCACAATGGCAACCTGCGGGCAATAGAATTAAAACCAGATGGGCAACAGAAATTGATGTAAACAATGTGTTGGCCGAATATCCTCGCCCAATTATGGAGCGAGCAGAATGGCAAAACCTTAATGGTTTGTGGAATTATGCCATACTTCCTGTTGGGCAACCAGAGCCAACAACATTTGATGGAGAGATATTAGTCCCTTTCGCCGTTGAGTCGAGTCTTTCGGGTGTACAGAAAATGCTAGGTAAAGACAATGAATTGTGGTATCAAAGTGAGTTTACTACACCAGCTAAATGGAAAGACAATAACGTATTGCTTCATTTTGGTGCTGTTGATTGGAAAGCAGATGTGTGGGTAAATGATGTGAAGGTTGGACAACATACTGGTGGTTACACCCCTTTTAGTTTTGATATAACGCCAGCCCTTAAGAAAACAGGTGCAAACAAACTGGTTGTGAGAGTTTGGGACCCTACGGATCAGGGTTTTCAGCCAAGAGGAAAGCAGGTGAATAAACCCGAAAGTATTTGGTACACGCCTGTAAGTGGCATATGGCAAACAGTATGGATTGAGCCTGTGCCTATGAAGCATATCGAAAATATAAAAATAACACCAAATATTGACCAAAAGATATTGCAAGTTGAAGCATTTGCCAACATTGCTGCTCCATCGGACAAAGTTGTTGTTACTGTAAAAGATGCAAATCGCATTGTTGCTACAGCTCAATCTATCAACAATCGTCCCATAGAATTATTAATGCCTTCGGATATGAAGCTATGGTCGCCCGACAATCCGTTTTTATATTCTGTAGAGGTGGAATTGTGGAGCGATGGTAGACAGGTGGACAAAGTGGATAGCTATGCAGCTATGCGAAAATATTCGATGGGACGAGATGATAAAGGAATAGTACGCTTACAACTAAATAACAAGAACTTGTTTCAGTTTGGCACACTCGATCAGGGCTGGTGGCCCGATGGGCTTTATACTGCACCAACTGATGAAGCATTGTTGTATGATGTGCAAAAAACAAAAGATTTAGGTTTCAATATGATTCGCAAACACGTGAAGGTTGAGCCTGCTCGTTGGTATATGCATTGCGATCGGTTGGGAATGATAGTATGGCAAGATATGCCAAATGGAGATAAAAGTCCTGAGTGGCAAATGCACCAATACTTTACAGGTCTTGAAAGATTGCGTAGTAAAGAATCGGAATTCAACTTCAAGAAAGAGTGGAAAGAGATTATCGATTATCTTTACTCTTATCCATCCATTGGTGTTTGGGTGCCTTTTAACGAAGCTTGGGGTCAATTTAAAACCAAAGAGATTGTAGAATGGACAAAAGGGTATGACCCATCGCGTTTAGTAAATCCTGCAAGTGGAGGAAATCATTACACACTAGGAGATATTTTAGATATACACAACTATCCCAATCCGAGGATGTATTTATACGATGCTCAACGTGCAACAGTTCTTGGTGAATATGGAGGAATTGGCAGAGCCATAAAAGGTCATTTGTGGCACCCCGACCGTAACTGGGGTTATATTCAGTTTGAAACTGAAAAAGAGGTTACTGATCAATACTTGAAGTATGCCGAAGAGCTAAAGCAACTTATTGGTCAAGGATTCTCAGCAGCGATATATACACAAACCACCGATGTGGAGGTGGAAGTGAATGGTTTGATGACCTACGACAGAGAGATTGTAAAACTGGATGAAGCAAAAGTACGCAAGGTGAATCAGGAGATTTGTAATATTCTTGATTAAATAGATACGAGTTTTTGAAATGAATAAAGCCAAAAGCGTAATTGCTTTTGGCTTTATTCTATGTCAATGCAGTAAAGTGCTTTTGTATTTGTTTGGTAGTTATTTTCTTACAGAAAACTGATAAATACATCTGCTAGTGTAAGTTTCATTAGGACTTAAATATGCTGAAGGCCAGTCGGGCTTATTAGGTGAATCGGGAAATTTTTGTGATTCAAGGCATATAGCTGCTCTCTTTTTATAAAGCACCCCTTCTTTTCCTGTAATTGTTCCATCAATAAAGTTTCCTGTATACACTTGCATGCCTGGCTCTGTTGTATAAACATTTAATTCGATACCTGTATCTGCACTATACACAGTTGCTGCAACATTTGATATATCACCTGGTTTATTTAATATCCAATTGTGGTCGTAACCATTACCATTTTTTAATTGAGCGTAGTCATAATTGTTTATTCTTTCTCCAACTTGTGCAGGTGTTCTAAAATCCATATCGCTATCTTCCACATCAATTATTTCTCCTGTTGTCATAGAGGTATCGTCGATAGGGGTGAAGGTGTCAGCATCAATAGTTAGTTCATGAGTCAAGACAGTGTTTTCTGGATTGCCACTTAAATTAAAATAAGTGTGATTTGTTAGATTCACAACTGTTTTTTTATCTGTTTTTGCTTCGTATTCAATATCAATGGCGTTATCCTCGGTTAGTGTCATTGTCACTTTTGTGATGAGATTACCTGGAAAACCTGCTTCGCCATCTACAGATGTATATGACATTTCCACAGTTTTATTATCAGTTTGAGTTGCATCAAACACCTTAGTATGAAAACCTTCACCGCCTCCATGCAAAGTGTGATTGCCATTGTTCTGAGGAAGTTTATATTCTATTCCATCAACAATTACTTTTCCATTAGCAATTCTATTTGCATATCTACCAATAGTTGCTCCAAAATTGTTGGGGATGTTGATGTAATCATCAATATTATTGAACCCTAAAGCTACATCTTGCATTGCTCCATCTTTATCGGGAACCATAATTGAAACAATTCTGCCACCATAATTTGTGATGCAAACTTCCATACCTGAACTGTTTTTTAAAACAAAGAGGTGTGTTTGCTTTCCGTTTAGTTCGGTTTCGAAACTACTTTCCTTTAAACCTGATAGAGATTTTGCTTCTTCAGGCTCAGTTTTATTTGTACAGGCCATAAGAAGAAGAAGGCCAAGAATGAGGATTAAACTCTTTTTCATTTGGGTTATATTTTAATTACTGGGTTTATAGACTTATGAGTATATTGTATAACTACTAAAGCAAAATTGAGGTGATTAATATTCCACACTACTTTATCTAGAAGGCAAAGTAATGAAATATTAACTAATAAAAGGTTGTTTCTAGCTATTAAATTATCAATTGATATTATTTTCGTTTCTTAAAAGAGTGATGTTTATGTCTACACGGTTGCTGTAGAGTATGATTATGAATAAAGAGGTGCGCAATTAACTCAAAAACTCCATCTCATGCAAATCAAATCTTGCGTCGTGGATTTAAAGTTTAACTGTTGTTTTTCAAATCTTGCGTCGTAGATTTAAGATTTAACGCTTCTTTTTTCAATCTTGCGTTGTAGATTCAACAAATAACCAGCAAAACATCAGAAGCTGCGCCTAATCCTGAAGGAATTAAATGTTTGTTGTTATTTTGTAATGTTTTGTATGCTATGTTTCCATGGAAGGTGTGGGAGCTCCTGCTCAGCAGATACAAATATTAAAGATGTCCTTCTTCAGCGCTCATAAAATATGCTTGATAGCTTTTAGTCACAGACTAAGCTCTTTCCAATATGTTTGAAAACTTTCCGTCACTGACTAAACTCTTTCCAATATG
>CAZIUT010000007.1:0-19872 GCA_964542545.1 uncultured Dysgonomonadaceae bacterium
TATTAAAACGGTCGCGTCCATCGTAAAACACACCTGTGGGAATTCCCTCAGTGGCTGCCAACAGTGATATAGCAATATCTTTTCTAGAAAGCCCCAATGAGCGCGCTGCAGGTTGGTTGTAATTAATTACCACAACGGGTATTTTTGGTTCCCAATCGTTAGTCTCCAGCGCCGTGTTACTGTTTTTATTCATTATCTCTTGTGCTTGCCCTGTCAGATTACGGAGTACTGCAGGGTCGGGCCCTGTAAACTCCACAGCTACAGGAAACTTCTCATACATCAAGTTGTATCGCTTCACCCTTGCATAGGCTTGCGGATAGTTTTCTATGAGATGGTTCTGAATGTATTCTAAAGACTGTACAGCGGCTTTGGGCGATTTGAAATCTACAATCAGTTCACCATAAGACATAGAGGGTATTGCCACACTCCTCACCAAGTTGTAGCGGGTGGGGGTGGCGCCAATAGATGTTGTAATATGCGTCACATCGTCTCTCTCCATCAAGTGCTCCGATAGTTGCTTTAGGTCTTCTTTTACCGTCTCGCTCTTTGTTCCTTCGGGGAGTTTATACTCTATGTATAGTTGGTTGTACTCCATATCGGGGAAAAACCCTTGTGGCAAAAACTGATAACTAAACAAACTAGCCGCCACCAATATGGCCGCTATAGCTATAGAGGTAGCTTTATGACAAAGCACCCACTGAAGCACCTTGCGCAACATTCTGTACGAAGGCGTATCGAACGGATCTTTCTCCTCCTCGATTTTCTTTTTTTCTTCCTCTCTATCTCTTTCAGCTTTAGCAATACTCTCTTGTTTGGCATTGAGCTTTTTTTTGTTTCTCAGTCTATACAAAAACCTTCTCTCACGAAACAGCGAAAACCCTGCATGAATAGGCACCAATGTAAGCGACAATATCCAACTTAGCATAAGCGATACAGCCAATACTATAAATAGATCTCTTACATACACTCCAGCCGTATCGGGCGATAAGAAAATTGGGTAAAACGCAAGAATGGCAATCAGAGTTGCACCCAATAGGGGCATAGCTGTTCTTTTACCAACCGAGGTAAGAGCAGCCGTTCTGCCCAGTCCTCTTTTCTTGTCCACCAATATACCATCTATAATAACAATAGCATTATCTACTAGCATTCCCATTGCCAAAATAAAAGTTCCCAAGGAGACTCTCTGCAATGTTCCATCAAAATTATTTAGAATCAAGAAAGTTCCAAACACAATGATAAATAGATTAGTACCAATAATAACACCACTCTTAAAGCCCATTGCAAACATAAGCACCACTATTACAATAGCAATAGAGAGCATTAGGTTTCCTAAAAACGAGCCCAATGCATCTTCCACTCTTTCGGGTTGGTAAAACACCTTATGGAAATCTATCCCTGCCGGAAGCAACTTCTCTTTCGTTTGCTCCATCTTCTGGTCAACCTGCTTGCCCAGTTTGGTAATATCGTTGCCACTCAATGCAGCCACTGCAAACCCATAAGCCTTTTGCCCATCAAAAAGCATTTCGTTTCTTATAGGCTCTTCTAGCCCCATTGTTACCGATGCAATATCGCTCAGCCTCAATTGGTCTTTTTCGTGTCCTTGCAATAGCAGTTTGCTTATATCGTTCACGTTTTTATACCTATCGTTTACCGATACTCTTATTCTGTGGTCGCCACTCAGGAAGTAACCAGAATAGGCCGCTTCGTTCTGCCCATTTAGGGTTGATATCACCTCTACAGGATGTACCCCTAGGTTGGCCATTTTCTCTTGTAGCAACTCAATGTTGATACACTCTTTTTGCAATCCGTACACCTCCACAGCAGCTATACCGTCTATGTTTTGCACCTCGCGCTTCAAGAGTTCTATGTATTTGTTCATCTCGCGCTCAGAGTAGCCATCGTTGGTAATGGCATAAAACATACCAAACACATCGCCAAAGTCATCTCTCACCACAGGCATATTTGCACCCGAGGGCAAAGAGCCTTTTGTGTCGTTTATCTTTCTGCGCAACATATCCCAAGTTTGCTCTACCTCGGCATCGGGCACTGTGTGTTTTAGCTTCACCTCTATAATAGACACATCGTCCATCGAGCGGCTAATAACATCATCCACCCCTTTTATCGATCTCAAGCTCAGCTCCAAAGGCTCCGTTAGCTCCAGCTCCACTTCGTGTGCCGATGCACCCGGATAGGTAGTCACCACCATGGCTTGCTTCACTTTTATCTCTGGGTCTTCAAGCTTACTCATATCTATGTATGAGAAAATGCCCCCAACCACCATAGCCGCCACCAAAAAGAAGACAAACTTATTATTCCTCAAAGCCCATCTTCCAAAATCTATCTTTATCATAGTACACCTCCCACATTAGTTGCGCTTTGTTGCTTCACCGGAACCACTTTTTGTCCCTCCTTTAGCGATGAGGCACCTGCCGACACAACCACCTCGCCATTCTCCAATCCTGCAAGCACTATAGCACACCCTCGGTTGTTTATACCATCAGTTACAATTTCTCTTTTGCTTATTGTGCCATTATCAGTATTGTATACCCAAACAGAACTACCCGTTTTGCCACTTATCAGTGCATTTATGGGCACCAAGTACCTGTCCTCCATTGTGCTCTTGTAAATCATCTCCACTTTCACATTCATTCCTGGTGTAAGTGGTGGATAGTCTTTAGGTGTTTTCAGATTCAAATATACCGTGTATAGTTCGTTCAGATTAGCTTTTCTGTTCATACCGGCCATCTCAAGCGGATACTCTTTGCCAGGATAGATATCGCTTGTACACACAAAAGATTCAATTTGGTCTCTCATGGCATATACGTTAGACGGAATGTTTATCTCCACCTCCATTGTTGATGTGCCAATCATCGACACCACTGGCATGCCTGCACCCACAGTCTCCTTGGCAGAGTAATAGGTCTTTTGCACATATCCATCGTAGGGTGCAACTAGCTTAGTGTCGGCCAGTGCATTTTTGTGCGCATCATACTTAGCAGTTATTTGCTCCAAACCGTGTACCGCTTTGTAGTAATCTTTTTCAGTTACCACCTCTTTTTTGTAAAGTGCTATCACCCTGTTGGCTTCGTCTTTCACCTGATTGTACTCAGCTTTGGTGGCTGCCAATTGAATTTCGTAATCTCTTTGATCTATTTGTGCCAGCACCTGTCCTTTTTTCACAAAGTTGCCTGCCGATACATTAATGCTTGCTATAGGTCCCGCAATTCTGAAAGAGAGATTAATGTCGTCTCCTGCTTTTATTCTGCCAGGAAAGGCTGCGCTTTTGCCACTCCCATATACCTTTACGGTATCGGTTTTTACATTCACCACAATTTCTTTTTGCTCATTTTTGTTTCCACACGAACTAATGATGAGAAGAAGCATCAAATTTGCTGCAATTATAATTTTATTCATAGTGTATTATATAATTTTGTTCTTTGTTTTTTTATATCTGTTGTTATGTTTTTGTTAAGCTTGTTAACAGTGCTATTTATGTTGCTCCATGAGATGATGATTGTGTATGTATGTTGCTACACAAATCTTGTGTATTCATGGTTGAAATATCCTTTTTTTTGGAATTAATTTTATCTCCAAATATACAAAATATTTTAATGAAAGGGGTTATTTAGTTAATGGAAAAATGTAATGTAGTTAAAGCTCCTAACTTTGATATATAAAAAGTGTGATATGAGATTGAGATTGAGATTGAGTAATTAGTTGATATGTGAGGAGATTGTTCAATTGTTATACAGAGTGATAACCCACATCGAAAGGCTTTGGGACTGAAGCTTATTGGCGAGTGTTTATTATTTAGGACTGAGGGTGAACCTCGCTCCGACAGAAGTTCATAATGAATGCTACCTTGTTTAGTATAACATAATAAAAGGAATCATTCATTAAAAAAATGGATGATTACAATAGGACAATACTGATCAATAATCTACGCATCAGAACCTTCTCTGTCATCTGAGAGGATTAAGCGCAACGAACTGTTTTTAGTGACATAGTTATAAGCCCAATTAATGAATATAACCAATTTGTTTCTAACGCTTAATATCAACATTAAGTGCAGAAACATCCATATAAACCAAGCAAAACGACCTCTAAACTTAACAAAAGGCAAATCAACCACAGCTTTGTTGCGTCCTACAGTTGCCATTGTTCCAAGATTGCGGTACTCGTAACCCTTCAACTTATCGCCTTTTCCTTTCTCAATTTTATTAATGTTTTTTGCTAAGTTTTTTGCTTGCCCAATGGCAACATTGGCCAACTGAGGATGCCCCTTTGGATATTTCTCTGTCTCCATATAGGCTACATCACCTATTGCATACACACCCTCAAGCTGCTCTATTTTATTTGTCCTATCCACTTTTATTCTTCCAGATGGCAGCAACAGATCATCGGGAATTCCACCAATGGCATTTCCTTTTACACCAGCAGACCATATTACATTTTCAGAGTTAATAGTTTTTCCATTACTCAATGTTACAACCTTACCATCGTATTGCTTTACAAATATTCCTGTTTTTACTATTACCCCCATCTTCATCAAGTACTTTTCTGAATATTTTTGTGCATAAGCACTCATTGCCGATAACGTATGATTGCTACCTTCAAGCAGATAAACATTTACTTTGCTGGTCAGAATATTTGGATAGTCTTTTGGTAAAACTTCCTTCTTCATTTCAGCAAAAGCTCCTGCCAACTCAACCCCCGTTGCACCGCCCCCTACAATTACAATATTATAGAGCCCTTCATTATTTGCATCGTATAGAATCTTTTCAAAATTCATTAATGTTTTGTTGCGTATACTCATAGCCCTATACGTAGATTTCAAGCTCAAGGCATTCTCTTCAATTTGTTCATTATTGAAATAGTTTGTCTTTGAACCAGTTGCAATAATCAGATAATCATAAGCAAATGCGCCAATGGGTGTTTTCACCACTTTCTCCTTCTCGTTTACAGCTTCTACAGTTGTGAGGCGAATACGAACATCCTTACGTTTTTGAAAAATTCTTCGTAAAGGAAAAGAAATTGTAGCAGGCTCTATTTGCGATGCAGCAACTTGATAAAACAACGGTTGAAATTGATGATGATTCACTTTGTCAATCAATAAAATATCGAATGTGTTTTTTTTTAAATGTTTGATAAACTGAAGACCACCAAAACCACAACCAATAACTATTATTTTTTTCTTTTTCATAACCTATCATTCTATTGAATGCGTGTACATATATAATATAATAAGTGTAACATTGTGTGGAAAATATTGTTTTATGTATGAGTGGAGGAATGTGTTAAATATTGCGCTGAGTATGTTATTGTTGTTAGTGTTATTGTAGACTTTGTGGTTGCTTTTCTATGGAATTAAGCAATAAAGCTGAAGTCAGCAAGTCAATATTTGAGAAGTATGAGTTAAATGTCAAATCCACGACTTAAGATTTGAAAAAGAATGAGTTGTTTTTCAGATCAACAACTCAATAATGGAATAAAAAGGGTTGAATTTCAATTCTACTACGCAAGATTTGAAAAATATGCCATAATTGTTGAATCTACGACGCAAGATTTGAAAATTATGCCATAATTGTTGGAATCTACGATGCAAGATTGGAAGATTTACACCGTATAAAGGGGGAGCTGTGTCAATACTTTGTGTCGTATATCTATCAAATAAGGCGTTCACTTGCTAAACTATGCAATTGTTTCTTAATGGAGCCGGATGGAAACATCCGCCAGCGTGATTAGTCGCTATTAGAATATTACTCTGTTTTTTAGAAAGTACCTTATTCTATTATCTCCAACTTTTATTACCTTTGCCCTAATAATAAATGAGTAGCATAATGTATGTGTACATTGCTATTAATTGAAAATAATATTGAGATAATTAAAATATAGAAATGAGACAACCAGAGAAATACGATTATATAATAGATTCGGGGCACGTTGATTTTCAAGGCAACCTATCGCCTATTGTATTGGCAGACATGATTGTGGATGCTTCGGGTAAAAATGCCGACGAACAAGGACTAGGTATAGTAGATTTGCATGCTAAAAATTATTCGTGGGTTATTTCGCGCTTTGCCATGGAGCTAGACGCAATACCCACAGTGGGCGACAAGTTATCTGTAGAAACATGGGTGAGAGATGTGGGCAATGTGTTCACATCGCGTAATTTTAGATTGACCAACGAATTAGCAAACGGAGATAGTAGTGTAATAGGCTATGCAGCTATAACATGGGCGGTTTTAGACTTAGATACACGTAGAAGTATGCCAATGGATAGTGTGCCAGAGTTAGAGCGACATATTATAGAGGAGGATATTCCTATGGAACCTTCCGGTAGAATACCTGATGTGGGGGGGCATGTGGCCAACGGGTTTGAAGTGAAATATAGTGATATTGATTTGAATGTGCACACCAATTTCCTTAAATACTTAGAGGCTATTTGCAATGTGTTTTCACTCGATTTCTATTCTAAAAGAAGACTAAAACGTGTGGAAATAAACTTTTTAAGAGAGCTCAACTTTGGCGACAAAGGTACTGTGCACTATGATGAGGTGGCCGAAAATGATTTTATGTTTAAACTGGTAACAAACGAGGGAGTGGTTGCATCGCGCAGTAGAATGGTTTTTGATGTTAAAAGCTAACTGTAGAAATAAAACTGAACTATAATAAAAAGAGGCGTTGCATGCAACGCCTCTACAAATATTATAAACAAAGCATTGTAGCAGCATCTAATACATCCACTACCTAGCTTTTTCTAATTTTTAATTCCACACTCATATTTTCCATCTTACAATTTACCCCCTATTGCCGACGATATAAACTCGGCAGCCGCCACATTCAACCCGCCCCCAACAACAAGCATATCGGCTTGTGCGCGCGAAGGTTTGATAAACTCTTCGTACATAGGGCGCACAGTTTTGTAGTAGCGCTCTATAACATCTTGTGCGGTTCGACCACGCGATTCCATGTCGCGCTCAATGATACGCGATAGTCTGTGGTCGGCATCCACTTCAAGATAGATACGCATATCCATCTCTTCGCATAGTTGCTTGCAAGTGAAAATAAGAATGCCTTCTATGAGAAGTATCTTTTTGGGTTCAATAGGGATGGTTTCGTCTTGACGGGTACAAGTGATGTATGAGTAGGTGGGCGATTCAATGGGTTGCCCAGTTTTCAGTTTTTGAATATCGCTTAGTAGCAAATCCCATTCAATAGAGTCGGGATGGTCGAAGTTGAGTACTTTGCGTTGTTCCATGGGCAAGTGTCCACTATCTTTGTAATAAGAGTCTTGTGTGATAATAGAGATTTGATCATATGGCACGCGTTTTAAGATTGAATTGACTAAAGTTGTTTTTCCTGAGCCCGAACCTCCGGCAATACCGATTATAAACATGTCTTTTGTGTTATAAAATGAGTAATTATATTTTGACTTTTTCTTTAAGTAGCACTGTTATACTTATTTCTTGCCCATAAGAAATGTTACTGGTATGTGAGCTGGCGACTTGATGGGGACATCTCCTATCAAAACCTTTGGCCATAATTTTACAGTTACTTTGGTTTGACCCGGAGAAATACCAAGAAAGCGACTCATCTCTGATGATACTTTGCTCTTAGAGTATCTGTTCATTAAATTCATGATGTCTACTCCAATTGAAAGTGGCACAACTTGCGATCCACCTGCTTCTATACGAACTGGCACATCAAGCTTTCCGCTTGTAAACTCCATATCGTTTAGTTCAATCATGTAGTCCATTCCATTTAAAAAAGCGGCTGCTTTTTCGTTTGGGTTTTTTACGTCTAAATTCAACACCATTGAGAAGGGTATGTTTTGTAAAGCACCTCCAGAAAGTATGGTAGAGAGAGAGGCAATCTCTAATACTGAGAGCGATTTTGCTTTGCCTAAATCGATACCTGCAAGCTGTATGTTGTTGATGGAATTGTAATCGTACTTGCATTGCATGAGGTTGTAGGCCCCCCCAATTTGCTGCATTACATCGCAACTATACATTAAAAGTATTGTAGAAAGAATAATGATTACTTTTTTCATTTTTTTGTTCAGTTATGATTCAGTTTTGTTTCTGTTTGTTGTTTTTTGTTCTGTTGTGTATTTGGTGATAAATGGCCCTTTCGACTCCGCTTAGCAACCATTCTATCAAAAATGAGAGTAATGTAGAAGTTAGTATGTTTGTTTTAAATGCTATTTTATTACTACCATAGTTGCCCCGTAGCCATACTCTTGAAATGATGCATCTTGGCAATCAACTTTCTTGTAATTTCTTTTGATTGATTTATAAATCTCTTGCTTCAAGATACCATCACCTTTGCCATGAATGAACACGATTTTTTTTCTCTTCTTGTTTTTATTTTCCTCCATCACTTCGTGAAATTTGCTCATTTGATAGTCAAGCATTTCTTTGTTCGACATGCCTGCAGTAGTATCTAAAAGCTCGTTTATATGAAGATCTATTTCTAATATATCGTCTTGTTTTTTCTTTGCAATCTTTTGTATGCGCGGACGACGTGCAGGAGCTTCTTTCTCTCTTAAAGCTCGCTGAATGTCTTCGTTTGAAATTAACATTTCGCGTTCAGGAACATCTTTTTGTGTTATATAGTACACTTGTGCATCGTCTTCGAAGTAATCGTTCTCTTTAAAACTGTGTAGCTTATAAAACTTCACAGTGTCTATTCTAAGTTCAACAGACACAGGGCTTTTTAGCCTATAGGGCTTGTTGTGTTTAAAAGCTACATATTGCACACATATTTGCTCAAGGTCGTTGAGATCGGCTTTGTTAAACTCTTCCAGAAACAACTTGGTGTTTGGTTCAATAAGTCCGTTGTATCTGCTTGTCCATGAGTTGTTTTTGCGACTCATGTAGTTTAAAAATAAGTAGTAGTTGCTGTCGTTTACAAAGAAGCACTCAAAATTGGTGGTCGACAGAGTTTTTATATCTGTGGGTAGGTAGATTAAGCAAGCTGTTATTTTTTCACCCGAAAGGGTCTCTTCTGGCTCTTCGTCCTCAATTTTAACAATTAGAGGAGCATTGGTTGTATTTACTATCTCCTCTTTCACCTCTGTGTTTTCTAACTTCTCGCTTTCGGCATCTCTCACTACTATACACTCTGTCACTAATACTGGAAAATCGAAACCATGTTCGTCTTCAACTATTACTATGTTCTTGTCTTGAAATCCTTTAACTGTGCCACCACCTACTGTGTTGAGAAATCTGATGGTGTCGCCAATCTGTAATTTACGCATAATGTTTATATTGAGTGAAACGCATTTTTTTGAAATTCAAAAGGCGTTTCATTGAATTTATTTTGTCTTAGATGCAAAGTTGACTAATTTTGTTGGATTTTCATCATGAATTAAAACAATAGATGAAGGTTTAAAGCTTAAAAAATGGAAAATAAATCAGTAGAGTCAATCTCTATTTCAGAATATAATTATCATCTTCCCGATGAACGGATTGCTAAATATCCGCTTGCTGAGAGAGACCATTCAAAACTATTGCACTATAGTAATGGAGCAGTAAAGGTGCAAGCTTTTTTTGAACTACCTTATTTGCTGCCTTCAAATAGTTTGATGGTGTTTAATAATACCCGAGTGATTCATGCACGTTTGCTTTTCAGAAAAGCAACTGGTGCAATCATCGAGGTGTTCTGTTTGTCGCCCCACCTACCAAAAGATTATGCGCAGAGTTTTGAGCAAACAGCCAACAATGTGTGGAAGTGTATGGTGGGCAATGCACGAAAATGGAAAGATGAGTCATTGTCACTTGTTTTAAATGCCGAAGGAGGTAATGTAACACTCAATGCAAAGAAACTGTCTTCAGAAGGGCAAGAGCATCACATAGAGTTTAGTTGGGATAATTCTGCTTACACATTTTCTGAACTATTAGAGATTGCTGGTAACTTGCCCATTCCTCCCTATTTGAATAGACCAACCGAAGAGAACGACGAAAACACATATCAAACGGTTTATTCTCAAGTGGAAGGTTCTGTAGCTGCGCCCACAGCGGGGCTGCATTTTACTGAAAGTGTATTGCAACGATTGGACAGTAAAAACATTGCGAGAACAGAGGTGACTTTGCATGTAGGGGCAGGAACTTTTAAGCCTGTAAAAGCAGCTCAAATTGGTGGACATGAAATGCATACCGAATTAATTTCTGTGGAGCGAGATACTATAGAAAAAATGATTGCCAATGAAAATAAGTTGATTGTTGTGGGCACAACATCGTTGCGCACCATTGAGAGCTTGTATTATATAGGCGTGAAAATATTGAGGGGCAAAGTATTGTTTACTGATAATATTACTGTGCAGCAGTGGGAACCTTACGAAGACAACAATAACAAGTATAGTCCCAAAGAGTCGCTAATGGCCATTCTTGAATATATGAGTCAAAATAGCCTAAGTGTTTTGATAGCTTCTACTCAGATAATGATTGCTCCCAGCTATCAGTTTAAGTTTGTTGATGCAATGCTTACCAACTTTCATCAACCGCAAAGCACTTTGCTGCTGCTTGTCTCGGCTTTTGTGGGCGAAGATTGGCGCAGCATTTATGATTTTGCGATGCAAAATGATTTTCGCTTTTTGAGCTATGGCGATAGTTCATTGTTGTGGAAGAGAGAGAAATAAGGAAAATATGATAATTTAGAGCTAAAATAGATTGATTTCTGATTGTGTGATTAAAGATGTGTTTTGTGTTTCTAAAAACAATTACCACCAGCTGGAGGGAATGTTTATCTGTGTCATATTGTAGTAAATATGCCTTTAAATATTGCTTAGTAATATGTAAATTAGGAGCTGTTGAAATCTCGTTAAAACAACATCAAAACCAGTTTTTATACGCATATAAATATTAATAACTACTTTATCTGCTTGTATTTGGTTAAAGGACGTTTGAAACATTCATTACGATTGCTTTTTTTCGTATAATTGCATATAAATTGAAGATGAAAAATACTGAACGATGAAAATCTTTTTAAAGATTCTAAGAATATTTGCCATAGTTGTAGTATCAATAGTGTTACTTAACATTATTATATTTATAACTCTGAGCATCCCTATTGTTCAAAACAAAGCAAAAGACTTTGCTTTGAGCAAGATAAAACCCATGCTAAACACAGAGGCCTCAATTGGGAATATCCAATTGCAGTTGCTCAATAGTGTGAAACTACGCGACGTATATGTTGAAGACCAAAAAAAAGATACGCTACTTTTTGCAGGAAAATTGGATGTAAAGTTCAACCCGCTTGGATTGCTCAACAACAAGCTGCAGTTTTATACTGTGAATCTTGAGAATTTCACTGCTAATATCTACAAAGAAACTCCCGATACGACTTTCAACTTTCAGTTTATTATTGATGCTTTTGTAAGTGAAGATACAACAACGAAAGAACCCAACCCTAACCCCATGGTTATTCGTTTCGACAATGTAAACCTGAAAAACGGTATTGCGCATTACAATATATTATCAGAACCCACTACTCCAGAGCTCTTTAATGCGAGTCATATCAATGTGTATGATTTAAACGCAAGTCTTAAAGCACCTTCAATAGATATAGATAATCTTGATGCCACTATCAAGAAATTGTCGCTTAAAGAGCGTTCAGGTCTTACACTACACCATCTAAAGTCGAGTAGGATACGATCTAAGGATGCTAGACTGACTGCAAATAAGCTATCTATCAAAATAAACACAACGGAGATTGATGCAGCAGACGTTGTATTTTGTCTGAAGACACAAGAGTTTGCCATTGATGTGAAAAGTAATAACATCAATCCTGCAGATATTGCCATGTTTTCACCACAGTTTGCTCATCTAAACAAGCCTCTAAATCTTGATGCTAACCTCAAAGGGCATTTGCCTCAAGCAGATATTTCGAAATTTATTCTGGAGTATGGAACTTCAACAAAAATTGACTTTGCAGGTCATATAGAAGATTACTCTAAGTATGAAGATGCAGATATGTCGATAGATTTGAAAGAACTTCGTACTACCCAAGCCGACTTGGATGCATTTATGAAAATAGGAGGCACAGAAACTGTATTGCCCGATCAGGTGAAAGCATTGGGAGATTTAGATTTGAAACTCACGGCAAGAGGTACATTAAAACGATTAAATATTAAAGGTCTTTTCAGAACTAAACCAGGTAGTATAAGAATTTCAGGGATAGCAGGTATTCCTAAACCGTTTAGCGACTTCACTTTTGATGGACGTTTGGTTACCAATAATCTGAGAACAGCTATGATATTGGGCGATGAGTTAGGACTTGATTCAGTGTCGGCCGATATTAACGCCAAAGTTAAACAGATGAAAGACAAGCCCATCAGTGTTACTGCAGATGGTAGTATATCTGCATTGAAATACAAAGAGTATAATTATAATAACATCAATTTTAGAGGCAGTTATATTAATAGCGATATAATAGCAGATGTAAACACAGATACGCCTACCAATAAGTTTGATTTGCATGCAGAAATGCTTAATGCGAGTGGTATGGATATCGTTGTTAATGGCACTATAGATAGATTCCAGTTAGAGCCCTTTTATTCTCCTAATGAGTGGGTTAATGCTTCGATAACAGCACGAATAGATGGACAGTTTAGTGGAACTAATATTGACGATATGGTGGGTACGTTAGTTTTAGATAGCACTTCGCTAGTAGAAGAGTCTTTTATATTCAACCCAGGTGCCATCTATCTTCAGTCGCTAGTGGAAGATGGAGAGAAAACTATTCAGATATACTCTAACTTTTTAGAAGCTGAAATAAAGGGCGATTACTACTTCACTTCTATTGCACAGGAGATAAAACAAGTGCTACAGCCTCATCTACCCACTTTGCTAGGTGATGAACTTGAAGAAGTGAACTACAAGAATGATTTTGAGTTTATTTTCACTATTAAAAATACAGAGGATTTGTCGCATGCTTTCTCGCTTCCATTCTTTAATATAGAGCCTGGGACAATAACGGGAAAGGTGAATATGCCTAATAGGCAAAGTTCTATCAATTTGGCTGTACCACGCTTAATGTTTGGTGCTAATGATGTGCGACAAACTAAAATAGATTTGCTCCTTACCCAATCAATTGGTGTAGACTTAGATGTTGAGACCTATTTGGTACAAGATGATGGATATATTAATGCAAAATTAAATACAAAAGTATTTCAAGATTCTGTACTTAACTCTTTCTTTTTTGATATGAACAACAATGTCATTGTATCAACTGGAGAATTGGTTGCATCAATAGGTTTTGACAAAGACAAAGAACTGAATTTGGGAACTAATGTTACAATTCATCCCACTACTTTGCGTTTTAATAATAAAGATGTAAATATCATCCAAAGTTCAGTACACCACAACAGCAATTTTATTAAAGTAAACAACTTTGGTATCACACACGAGGGTAAACAACAGTTTGGTATAGATGGAATAGCTTCTAAAAATGTGGAAGATAGTGTGCGTGTCTTTTTTGATGGTGCAGAGTTAGCCAATATACTCACTGCATTTAATGTGGAGAATATTTATGGAACTATTGATGGTAGTTTGATGGCTCGTCGAGTACTTGATAATCCGGTAGTGCATACCGATCATTTTAATGTTTTTGATATTCGCACAGACAATGATACTATTGGAACATTGTATGTAGAGGCGCTTTACAATCCTGCTGACGATGGACTCAAACTTGATGTATTTATAAATAAAGATGGAGAACGACACACTGGTATAACTGGCTATGTGCCCACAGCAGGCGAAAAGGATATTGATCTTGATGTGGTTATCGAGCAGTTCCCCTTGCGATGGATACAACCTTTCGCTGTGGAAACCTTCAGCAAACTGGAGGGTACTATGAGTACTAAGATGGATATTGGAGGAAAAACTTCTGCTCCAATTATTGAGGGATGGTTAGGTGTAAACGAGGGTTTACTTAAAGTGGACTTTACTAATGTTGAATACCGTATTTCTGATACTATACGTGTGAATAGAGACAATGTGGGTTTCGAAAACTTAGTTATAACTGATAATAACAATAATACAGCCACTGTAGGTTTGGTGGTAAATCATAGCGACAACTTCGGTCGGTTAGATTATAAAGCTAAAGTTAGGCTCGACGATTTCTTATTGCTTAATAATGCTGACAGAACCGACTTGATGGCACATGGTCTATTGAGGCTAAATGGTGATATCTCTTTGAGTGGCTCTCCTACGGGATTATTCGGAACTGCAAATTTTAGAACCAGTAGTAAGTCTAAGGTGAAGATAGAGTTGCCACAAACTGCTTCAGCATCTGAGTACAAGGGGATTATATATATAAATACTCCGCAAGACGATGATCCGCTTGCTTTTATAAAGGAGCGTAAAAATGCTGCAAATGGTAGTTCTAAATCATCTTCAAGTGGTATGTTGATAGATATTCAGGCAACTGTGAATTTAACCCCTCTATTGGAATTGGGTGTACAATATAATCCAAGAACAGGCGATGAGGTTTCGATAAGTGGAACAGGTGAGCTGGGTATTAATTATAATACTAAGTCTGACCCGCAGATAAGAATATATGGAGAGTATATTGCACAAAGTGGAGAGGCAAGCCACAACCTGCAGGGATTGAAAAAAATTAACTTTAAGTTGAAAGAAGGTAGTAAAATCAACTTTATGGGCGATCCACTAAAGACAAGATTCAATCTAACAGCTTACCATCAGGTAAAAGCCGATTTAGTAACATTGAGCGACAGTTTTTCTCAAGATGCCAATGTGTCGAATACCAGAGTGCCTGTGAATGCCCTCTTAAAAATAAGTGGCGACTTAGATGAGATGCACCTTGACTATGATGTTGAGTTGCCAGAAGCTTCTCAAGATGTGAAACAAAAGGTGCAAAGTTTAATTAATACCGAGGAAGAACGTATTAAACAGTTTGGGTATTTGGTTGCAATGAATAGTTTTTATGGGGCATCAACTGGATCTCAAGGGATGTTTGGAAGCGACCAGTTTACCAACGTAGCAGCAAGTGCATTAACCAAAGGTTTGGATATGCTCTTTTCAAGTGCACTCAGTGATAACTGGAGCATTAGCACCAATTTTGAAAGTCAAAATGGCTCATTTGACGATGTTCGCATGGGAGTGGATGTATCCACTCGCTTGCTGAATGATAAGTTGCAAGTATCTACCAATTTAAGTTATGGAGATGATATGTATAAAAATCAAGAGTCGTTTATTGCTGAGTTTGATGTGCGGTATGAAATACTTAGCTGGTTGAATTTACGTGCATTTAATAAAGCTAACGAACGTTACTACAAACTTGCACCTACCACACAGGGTGTTGGTCTTGAGGTGAACAAAGAGGCAAAAACATTGAAAGAGTTGTTCAGATTCCGTTTCTTTCAGAGAAAGAAAAAGAAGAATGTGGTGGAAGAGGTTCCTTTGTCGACGGCTGAGTAAGATGTTTTTGCGAATGGCTTTTGTAAAGGGGCTCTTAGTTATGCATGCTTTTTTTGTGGAACACTGAAAAATCAAGAAGGAAATTTTCAGTGTTTCGAAACATATATACCTAACTTTAAAAGGGGTAATTTGCTTATGAGAAATTACCCCTTTCAGATTAGTTTTCTTACAGTGACATGCATATATAATTAGAAGATAAAAATATTTATTGTTTGTAAGTTCAGTTAAATGTATTTATAAAATGACGTAGACTAGCTGTCTTATTAATTAACATTTCAAATAGTGCTTAGTTTGATTTACTTTCTCTCTCTCTAACCTATTCCACCTATTTATTTAGTAGAGTATAAGTTGTTACGCTTGATTTTATGGTAAAAAGATAGTAAATGTTGTTTATTTGCAACATTGTGATGGGTGTTTGTGTTTGTTTTCAACAAAATGAAACGAGTGTTTTTAATAAAAACTCTTTGATTGAGAAATTAAATTGTTACATTTGTTTTTGTCCTTTGAATCCTTAGTCTTGTTTTAATGGTTAGTTGTTGGTTCTATATAGACTGTGAAAATGGATTGTTTCATCTTTTTTTAACTTGTATATGAAAATTCTGAAGTTTGGTGGCATTTCGGTTAGCTCAGCTCAAAATATAGAGCTTGTAAAGGAGATAGTGTTCAGTCAGAATACGGATACTGTTGTAGTTGTTTCGGCTTTGTACGGCATTACCGATAAAATATTAGAAGCCGCACATATTGCTTCTATGGGTGCAAACAGCTATCAAGAAGATTTGCATTTTATTAGAACAAAGCATTATGATCTTATAAAGGAATTGTTTAACGATGATGACTTCATAAATTGTGTTGTAGATGATTTGCTGGATGAATTGGATCATATTCTTTCGGGTATTGTTTTAGTGAGAGAGTTGACGACAAAAACTCTGGATAGAATTGAGGGAATAGGCGAACGTATTTCATCGCATATTGTTGCTCGGTATCTTGGTGAAAAGCACATAGATATGTCTGAGTTGATACGTACTGACAGCAATTTTGGAAATGCAATTGTAGATTTTGAAACTACTAATCTTAATATAAAGGAAGCATTTGCAGATTTCAATGGTGTAGCAGTGGTTCCTGGCTTCATCTCTAAAAACGAAAAAGGTGAATATACCACCATCGGAAGAGGGGGCTCTGATTATACTGCAGCTATTATCTCAGCTGCTTTAGATGCAGAGTTACTTGAAATATGGACCGATGTAGATGGTTTTATGACAGCTGACCCTTCAGTTATTCGAAAAGCATATACTATTCTTGAGTTGAGCTATAGCGAAGCGATGGAGTTGTCGCACTTTGGTGCAAAAGTTGTTTATCCTCCTGCAATTTTACCTGTTTATAAAAAGGGGATTCCAATTCAGATTAAAAATATATTGAATCCTAACAAAGAGGGAACCATAATTTCAAAAGAGATTAGTGCAACCAGTGAGCATATTATAAAGGGAGTCTCATCAATTTCGGGAATTATTTTAATTACTTTGCATGGTATTGGGATGGTGGGTGTGACAGGTATTTCCATGCGTTTGTTTACCGCTTTAGCCACAGAAAATGTAAATGTTATTCTTATTTCTCAAGCTTCTTCTGAAAACTCAATAAGTGTTGCTGTTGTTGAAAATGATGCTGTTAAAGCATATAAAGGAATAAATGCAGAGTTTAGAAAAGAACTTGATGATGGGCGAGTTAGTAAAATTAAGATAGAGAGTAATCTTGCAATAGTTGCAATTGTAGGAGAAGGAATGAAACGTACTACAGGTATTGCAGGTAAGCTGTTTTCAACAATAGGGAAAAGCGGTATAAATGTAATTGCAATTGCTCAAGGTGCTTCAGAGCTTAACATTTCATGGGTGGTAAAAAAAGAAGAGCTTCGGAAAACATTAAATGTTGTTCATGAATCGTTTTTTCTTTCTGAGTATGTTGAACTTAATGTGTTTTTGATGGGGGTGGGTACTGTTGGTGGTAGTTTGTTAAAACAGCTTATTATGCAACAGCAAAAAATGATTGAAGAGAAACATCTTAAAATAAAACTTGTTGGTGTAGCTAATTCTAGTAAAATGGCATTTCACAGAGAGGGTATCAATATTCGAAGTTATCAAAAACTTCTTAATGAATCAGCAGTAGAGTCATCTTTGCAGGGTTTTGTAAATCATATTAAGGAGATGAATATCTATAACTCTGTTTTTGTAGATTGTACAGCTTCTGAGGATGTTGTAAGTATATACAAAAAAATTCTAGAGTCAAATATCTCTATAGTCGCTGCAAATAAAATTGCTGCTTCGTCTGATTTTCAAAGTTATCAAGAATTGAAAAGAATAGCTAAAAAAAAAGGGGTTAAATTCTTGTTTGAAACAAATGTAGGGGCTGGTTTGCCAATAATAAATACGCTGAATGATTTAATTGATTCAGGAGATAAAATATTGAAAATTGAAGCTGTTTTGTCTGGCACATTAAATTATATATTTAATAGAATGTCTTCTGAAGTTGCACTTAGTAAAGCAATAAAGCTGGCAAAGCAAGAAGGTTACTCCGAACCTGATCCTCGTATAGATTTGAGTGGTGTTGATGTTGCTCGTAAAATTTTGATACTAGCTCGTGAGTCAGGATATCAGTTAGAAATGAGTGATGTGAAAATAAATCGTTTCCTACCAGATTCATTATTTGAAGGCTCGCTAGATGATTTCTGGAGTTCTGTCTCAACTTTAGATGCTAAATTTGAAAATGAAAGACAAAGGTTGATAACCGAAAATAAAAAATGGAGGTTTGTTGCTAAATTTGAAAAAGGCACTGCTGAAGTAGAATTGCAAGAGGTTGATACAAAACATCCCTTTTACGATTTGGAGGGGAGCAATAATATGGTAATATATAGCACAGAGCGTTACCGTGAATATCCTATGTTAATTAAAGGATACGGTGCTGGTGCTGAAGTAACAGCGGCTGGTGTTTTCGCCGATCTCATCAGAGTGTCTAAACTATAAGAAAATAATAAAGCAATGAAATATTTAATTATACTTGGAGACGGGATGTCAGACGAGCCTTTAGAGAACCATGGCAACAAAACGCCATTGCAGTTGGCAAATAAACCAAATATCGATTGGTTGGCAAAGAATGGACGTTCGGGGTTGCTTACAACTGTTCCTGCCAGTATGCATCCAGGTAGTGAAGTTGCTAATCTGGCTGTATTGGGCTATGATGTGGAAAAGGTTTTTGAAGGTCGAGGTGTGCTTGAAGCCGCAAGTATGGGGGTTCATCTTGAGCCTGGAGATATGTGTTTAAGATGCAACTTGATCACTATTGAGGATGATGAAATCAGAAACCATTCAGGAGGGCATATTTCAACCTCAGAAGCTGCAGAGCTAATAGATTTTTTGAATAAAGAGTTAAGTAGTGAAACTGTGAGGTTTTATTCTGGAGTATCCTACCGACATATTTTAGTCGTAAAAGGAGGAAGTAAATATCTAGATTGTACACCGCCACATGATGTATTGGATTCTTTGTTTAAGGATGTGCTAATAAAGGCTGAAATATCAGAAGCTGAAAATACTACAACTCTATTAAATGGTTTAATTCATAAATCGCAAGAGCTATTAGAAAATCACCCTATTAATGTAAAACGTAAAGCAGAAGGAAAGAAACCAGCTAATAGTATCTGGCCTTGGTCGCCCGGTTATAAGCCAACAATGTCTTCATTAGAAGAAATGTTTGGAGTTGAAAAGTCTGCTGTAATTTCAGCAGTGGATCTTATTCATGGAATAGGTGTATATGCTGGAATGGAAATCATTAAGGTTGAAGGTGCTACGGGTTTGTACGATACGAACTATGAAGGCAAAGCAAAAGCAGCAATTGATGCATTGAGAACAAACAATTTTGTTTATTTGCACATAGAAGCGAGCGATGAAGCAGGGCATGAAGGGGATGTGGAGCTAAAGGTGAAAACCATAGAGTATCTAGATCAACGAGTAGTGAAATATGTTTTAGAACAGATAAAGTGTTTTGATGAACCAGTGTCAATAGCCATATTACCTGATCATCCAACTCCATGTGCAATAAGGACTCACACTTATGATCCTGTACCATTTACTATTTATTCACCAATTAAGGAACCTGATAGTGTTGAGGTTTATGATGAGTTTAGTGTAAAAGAAGGTATATTTGGACTTTTAAAAGGAGATGAGTTTATGAAAATGTTTTTAGGAAAGTAAGATTATGAAATATTACAGCACAAACAAGAATACACCAGAAGTTACTTTGAAAGAAGCAGTCATAAAAGGACTTGCTGCTGATAAAGGGTTGTTTATGCCAGAACGGATCAATAAGTTTGAGCCTTCGTTTTTTGAAAATATACACAACTTAAGTTTTCAGGAGATAGCTTATGAAGTAGCCTTAAAGTTCTTTG
>CAZIUT010000008.1:0-1076 GCA_964542545.1 uncultured Dysgonomonadaceae bacterium
ATTGAAATGAGAAAAGTTATTGTTGGTGTATTGTTGCTCACCTTCTTCTTTAGTGTAAGTTGTGGTGCACAGAAAACAAGTGTTAGTAAAAAGGAAAGTGAAGATGTTTTTAGTGAGCAGTATATTAAGTCGATTGTAACAAAAGCAACCGAATGGCAGTTGAACAACCCAAAACATCATCCGTTAGATTGGACTAATGGCGCTTTTTATGCAGGAATGTTCGCAGCTTGGGAGACAACTAAGTCTGATGCGATTTATCAATCCTTGCTAGATTGGGGCGAAAATGAGCAGTGGCTACCATATAGAAGATGGTTTCATGCTGATGATCATACTATTACTCAAACATTTATTGATTTGTATAGACTGGAAAAGCGACCTGAAATGATTCAGCCCACTATTGATACTTTGAATAAATTTATAGCAGAACCTTATCCAACAAGTGGAACAATTGATAATATTAAATGGTGGTGGTGCGATGCTTTATTTATGGGACCTCCAGCATTGGTGAAGTTGGCTGTAACAACAGGAAATGATGATCTACTAAAGGCCAATGATAAGTATTTTAAAGAGTGCTATGATTTGTTGTATAATAAAGAGGAACAGTTGTTTGCACGTGATTTAAGATATGTGATCAAGCCTGACGCATCTGGAACTAAAGAGGCGAACGGTGAGCTTATATTTTGGTCTCGTGGAAATGGATGGGTTATGGGTGGTTTAGTGCGTGTTCTTCAGGAGCTTTCGGCAGACTATTCAGAACGTGCGTTTTACGAGAATTTATTTAAAGAAATGTCCACCCGTATAGTAGGTGTGCAACAATCTGATGGTTTGTGGCGCGCTAGCTTGTTAGATCCTGATTCTTACCCTGGAGGGGAGGTTAGTGGTTCTGGGTTTATGTGTTATGCATTGGCTTGGGGTATTAATAACGGTTTGCTTGATAAAGAAACGTATCTACCTGCAGTGAAAAAAGCATGGATTGCCTTAGCCGATTGTGTAAATGAAGAGGGGCGTGTAGGTTGGGTTCAGCCAATTGCAGCAGATCCACAACAAAACTTTAGTGAGGATAGTTGGGAGGTTTA
>CAZIUT010000008.1:1176-15558 GCA_964542545.1 uncultured Dysgonomonadaceae bacterium
AGAACACGGCTTTTGTATATGCAAAAGTTTAAATACTACTGCATATTTAATTAATATTGAATCTTAGGTTAAGAGCTATTCCATCGGCCCAAACATGATTATCACCAATAAAGTTGAAGGCTGGCTTATAGTCTAATCCTATTGTAAATGGGGCTGTGGGGAATGTGTATTCTAATCCTGCCACTATGTCGGCACCAATTATTACCGACGATGAATCATCCCATTTATAATCATTTTTGTCAAAAACTCCGAGGTGAGCACCAACACCTAAATAGTAGTCAAGACCAGGTGCACTGTGTATGGGTTGTTGCCATTCATACATACCCGTTACAATAACTCCACCCCAGCGGAAGTTTACGATACCTTCTAGGGCATTGCTAGGAGATACAAAGTGTTTAACTGTTACTCCATTAAAAAAACCGAGTCGTGCACCAATTCCTGTTCTATAGTTTTGAGCACTAACTGTTGAGGCTGAAAGAAGCAGCAGAGCCGCAAATAAAAATGTTTTAAATTTCATGTTTATATTTTTTTGTTTAAAAAATAAATAAGTGTGTCTTGTTTATTATAATTAAACAAGTATTAGTCTGAAATGTTTTTTTTATTTCCCTGTATTTATAAATTGAGAGAAAAAAGATAAGAATGATTTATGGTTACCTATCAAGGGTGAATTAATTACAATCTTAATATTATTGACTAAATGCTAGACGTTTTTAGTATGTTTGATAAAGGATGATAACCCTCAATTGTTATCCTCCTTATTTTATATGGTCTAGCACAATATAGATATATAAAACTACCTGTAACGCTAAATCAGTGTTATTTTGGTAGGATAGATAAGAGAAGAACCAGTATTATTTTGTAGATTTGTGGCATCAACAATATAAAATAGATGGGTTTTTTAAATTTAAAAACATCAAAGAAGGTTGCTAAAACTATACTTCCCCTCATGCTTGGGGTTTTGGTATTGTGGCTACTTTATAAAGATACCAACATGGACGAGTTGTGGAGATTGACCAAGTCGGCCAATTTCTATATCATTGCCTATTCGCTTTTGTTTGGGTTGGCAGGCAATATATTCAGGGCGTTGCGTTGGGAATTAACCATACAATCTGTTGGATATTACCCCAAGCGTATGAGTTTGATATATGCTGTGATGGGCAATTATGCGGTAAATTTTTTGTTGCCCCGAGCAGGAGAGGTGTGGCGTTGTGGGGTTATTACCAAATACGATAAAGTTCCTTTTTCTACTACCTTTGGCACACTCATTGTTGATCGTTTTTTTGATGTAGTGGCTATGGCTTTTATTATGATGCTCTGCTTGTTACTCGATTTTAAATTCTTCTTTGCCTATCTTCAAACAAATCCCACAGT
This sequence comes from uncultured Dysgonomonadaceae bacterium, assembly GCA_964542545.1. GTDB lineage: Bacteria > Bacteroidota > Bacteroidia > Bacteroidales > Dysgonomonadaceae > UBA2632. Next base: position 2,548 of record CAZIUT010000008.1, read on the forward strand.
AGGAGCAAGTGTTGTTTCTACATTTAGTTCCATTTGGTTTTATGCTGTCATCATTGGTCTCTTGATGGTGTTGTATATCATATTTAGATTTTTGCCCAACTTTCTCCTAATCAAAAAGATGAAACTATTTTATGGAGGAATGAAGCGAGATATCTTAACGGTGTGGAAGATGGATAGAAAGGGGTTATTTGTTATATACACAATCTTAACTTGGATTGGCTACTATCTCTATTTTTACCTTTGCTTTTATGCATTTGGTTTTACGGAGCATTTGGGCCCTGTGGCTGGTCTTATAGTTTTCACAATGAGTACCTTGGGTGTGGCCGCACCTACTCAAGGGGGTATTGGGGCTTGGCACTTTATGGTAATAACTTCTCTGTTGGTATATGGTGTAAGTTGGGAGGAAGGAAAGGCATTTGCAGGAGCAGTTTTCACGATTCAGTCGGTTTGGCTCATTTTAATCGGAATTTTCAGTATATTTGCAATACAGTATGTTAAGAGAGATTTGCCAGAAAAGGTTGAAATCGGAGATTCAGAAAGTTACAACTAGAAAAATCACATAAAACTAAATTTTATTATGTCAAAATCAACTATCTTAGATTTAAATCCTAAAAGTGTTTGGAAACACTTCTACGAATTCACTCGTATTCCACGACCAACTGGACAGATGGAAGAGATTACTGAGTACGTAAAGAAAATTGGAAAAGACCTTGACCTTGAGGTAAAACAAGACAAAACAGGCAATGTAGTTATTGTGAAACCAGCATCGAAAGGTTACGAAAGTAGGCCTGGAGTAATTTTACAAGCTCATTTAGATATGGTTCCTCAGAAAAACTCTGACGTTAATCACGATTTCGCAAAAGACCCTATTGATGCTTTTATAGATGGAGATATTGTGAAAGCACGCTCTACTACACTGGGTGCCGATAATGGTATTGGTGCAGCTATGATGTTGGCGTTTCTCGAAGATAACTCACTTGAGCATCCAATAGTAGAATGTCTTTTTACTATTGACGAAGAAGTAGGAATGGTTGGTGCTTTCGGGCTTGAAAAAGGCTTTGTAAAAGGGGTATATATGCTTAACCTTGATACCGAGGAGGATGGTGAAATTTGTATTGGCTGTGCTGGTGGTGCAGATATGAATATAACCTTTGGATATAAAGACGATGCAGAAATAGCGCCAGGCGATGTAGCAGTAAAATTGAGCCTTACAGGATTGAATGGAGGACACTCTGGGGCAGATATTCATCTTGGACTTGCTAATGCAAATAAACTAATGAATCGTTTCTTGAAAGATATAGTTGAAAACTACGAAGCACGTCTATCAAGTGTAGATGGAGGGTCGTTGCGCAATGCTATTCCTCGCGAATCATTTGCTGTAGTAATGGTTCCTGAGCAATTGGTTGACGATTTGGTAGACTTAACAAAAGAGTACGAAAAGCTTTACCGAGAAGAGTTTACTGGTGTTGAAGAAACTATTAGCTTTAAAGCTGAGAAAACAGACATGCCTAAAACACTTATTCCTGTTGAAGTGCAAGACGACTTAATTAATGCTGTTGAAGGATGTCCAAATGGTGTGATGAGCATGTTGGCAGATTTCCCCGATACGGTTGAGAGCTCTTTGAATTTAGCAAGAGTTAAATCTTCTCCAGGAAAAACAATAGTGCAATTATTGGTGCGCAGTTCGTCTGAAAGTCGCAAAGATTGGGTTTGCTCTCAAGTAGAGAGTATATTTAAATTAGCAGGAGCTAATGTGAAGGTAGAAAACGACTATCCAGGATGGCAACCTAATGCTAATTCTCCTTTAGTGAAAACAATGGAAAGAATTTATATAGAAAAATACGATGAAAGACCACATGTAAATGTAATTCATGCAGGTTTGGAGTGCGGTATTATACAAGATAATGTAAACAAAGATTTAGATATTGCTTCATTTGGTCCTACTATTCGCGGAGCTCACTCTCCTGAAGAATATGTGGATATTGCTGCTGTGCAAAAATCATACGACTTTATGCTTGAAATTCTTAAGAAATTAGAGTAAATATAAAAGTAATAGGTGTTCAGTAGAAATAGGTTATAATGTCTACTCATGCTGGACACCTCTTTTTTATTATGAAAATAAATAATACTATAATAGTATATGCCTCACGGCACGGTACAACTGCTGATTATGCAAAAAAATTGCTTAAGCTTCTAGATGGAAATGTTGATTTGTGTTCATTAGATGAACGCGCTAATTCTATGCCTGATTTATTATTTTATGATACTGTTGTGATAGGTGGTTCTATACATTATGGTAAAAATAGTAAGCTGATTGTTAGCTTTGTTAAAGACAACATGGACTTTCTTCGAACAAGACGCTTAGGCTTGTTCGTTACAAGCTATTTTGATGGTGATAAGGCAATGGAGCAGTTGAGCAATGCGTATCCTAAAGAATTGCTTGAGAAGGCAATAATTTCCGACTATTTTGATGGCGAATTATTGTTTCCGAAAATGAATTTTTTTGAAAAGTTAGTTGCAAAAGCCGTGCTTAAAGCTGAAGAGATACAACCTATTATTGCTAAATCAAAAATTATTGATTTCGCAGACAAGCTCAATCAGTAATTATGAATTTTAGAAACAAAAGACATATCGTTATTCCGGCTGCTATTGTGGTATATACTATTGTGATAGCAGTATATGCAGCAGTAAAATATTATACACCAGAAAACAAATTTACTTACTTCCTAGTAATAGGGGTAAACTTGGGTTTGGCTGTTATTCTCTATTTTATATTGAAAAAAAGAGAGGCTTTTCGGAATAAAGACAAAAAGTAAGCCTCTGTTAATTGTTAATAGCTTTTAAAAGTTGCTGTGCTTAATTGAATGTGTTAAAAAATAATTTGGAACACTAATTCTTAGTAAAATGAAGAAGTTTGTATTAGTTTTAATTTTCTGTGTGAGTTTGACTTCTATGTTTGGGCAAAATATAACGCTTAAAGAATTTGCTGACAAAGAGGGTGTGACAACTGTAACACTTTCAAAAAACATGCTCTCGTTGTTTCCCAAAAGTGCTGACTTATCTTATGGAGGTGTTAATGTAGCTGATTTTTTGGATAAGCTTTCGAGTATAAATATATTTGCTTCGCCCAAAGCTGATGCAGCAAACATGCTTGTGAAGAATGTTACAGAATTTATGGATACATCTGGGTACGATAAGTTGATGAGCATGAAGACAGAAAAGGAAGAAAACATAAATTTTTATATTCGAAGCAACGAGGAGTATATTTCTGAGTTGATTTTGATTATGCAAAGAAAAACCGAAGAAAGCGCTGTGATGCAGTTTATAGGAAAGTTTACAATGGACGACATTAAGCAAATGATTGCAAAGGCAGGAAAGTAAGCAATTGTAGTATTAATCTAGAATAAAGTTTTAATTATCATTATGACAAACAGAAGAGATTTTATTAAAAAAATGGCTGCTAGTACAGCTGGAGTTGCTTTAGGAAGCAATACTTTGCTTAAAAGCAGTACCATGGGTATGACTGCGAAAAGCTATAGCAATATTATGGGTGCAAATGACAAAATAAATGTTGCTGTTATAGGGCTTGGTCGTAGATTGGGTGCTTTTTATGAGCCTATTTCTCAAAAACAAAACAATATCCATCTATCGTATTTGTGCGATGTTATGAAAAGTCAGCGTGAAAAGGGAGCTGCCAATTTTGCAAAGCATATTGACTATAAGCCTAAACTGGAAAATGATTTTAGAAAAATATTAGAGGACTCCAGTGTTGATGCTATTATAAATGCTACTCCTGATCATTGGCATGCACCTGGGTCTATAATGGCTTTGAAAGCTGGAAAGCATGTATATGTCGAAAAACCATGTAGTCATAACATGCATGAAAGTGATTTACTTGTTGCAGCTCAGAAAAAATACGACAAAGTGGTGCAAATGGGTAATCAACAGCGCTCATCTGACCATACAATTCAGATAATTAATGAAATTCACAACGGAATTATAGGAACACCATATAAAGCTGTTGCATTTTATACTAACCAGCGCGGAGAGGTGCCTTTACAAAAGAAAACTCCTGTGCGTGAGGGCTTAGATTGGGATTTATTTCAAGGACCTGCTCCACGTAGAGATTATACTTCTGAAACCTGGGATTACAACTGGCATTGGTATGGTTGGGATTTTGGAACAGCAGAGACAGGTAATAACGCTACTCATGAGTTTGATATAGCACGTTGGGCGCTACAAGTTGACTATCCTATACATGCAGATGTGCAAGCTGAAAAAAGACACTTCTTAGATGATGGCTGGGAAATGTATGATACCATGTTTGCTACATTTAAATTTGCAAACGGCACTGTAATCAACTGGGATGGTAAAAGCCGTAATGGTTATGATACTTATGGTGGTGGCCGAGGAACTATTATTTATGGTAGCGAAGGGTCTGTTTTTATTGACCGCGAAAAATACATTCTGTATGACCGTGCAGGTAAAAAAATAAGAGATAATAGATCTGCAGCAAAAGAAGGTGGAACAGCGCTTGGTGGTGGAGGTGATATGACAACCGGTCATGTTGTTAATTGGTTTGATACCATTAGAGGTAAAGGAACATTAACTTCTCATATTGCTGAGGGTGTTATTAGTCAAGCTATGGTACACTATTCAAACATTGCATATAGAATAAACAAAGGGTTTGATATTGACGATAAAACAGGTCGTATGTACGATAAAGATGCTATGGCACTCTGGAGTCGCGAGTACGAACCAGGTTGGGAACCAGTATTGTAATTTTGTTTTAGAAGACTTAGTTTTCTTGAAACTCAACAGATTTATCGCAAGTAGGTGTAATGCTTACTTGCGATTACTTTTTGTAGTTGCAGTCACAAATTGCTCAGTTAGACATCCGCGTCTGCTGCCTACAGCAATCATACACACATCAACGGTCTCTAAGCCTGACGGACTGATGAAAATAATACGATAATGTTAAAATCCACTATGTCAGATTAGAAAATTATGCCCTTAAAGCCAAATCTACGGCGTTGGATTGGGGAAATATGTAGTTTTTTGTTAAATTTACGACACAAGATTGGAAAAATTTGACATAAAAGTCAAATCCCTCATCTTGTTTTTGAGTTGTATACCATGAATTTCTAAATTGTGGGTAGATTAAGAGATAGAAAAATTATAATATTGAGTTTCGTAAAAGGCAGTCATTTCTGCAATTGGGTTTTAACTCTCCATTGATTAACGGATAAGTGGAAAATTAAACTAACTTTTTAGATGAATAAACAAGTAGTTATTGTTTTGTGATTTAACAAAACATCTGTATTTTTGTTTACACTCTAATTAAGTCTGTTTTTTGTAGGCTTATAAATCTATGAGCTTAAAGTGTGGGCTTGCTGAATATAACTAATGACGGTTATAGAAAAATAATAGTACATTGTATAATTTAGTTTTAATCACTATTCAGGTCACCTTAAACCTTTAACAACTTCTCTTTTCTATGGAACAAGATATATTATCGTTATTAGAACTCAACCTCAGTATAAAAGAAACTATTAGTCAAGAGTTTGATGCTGCGTATTGGGTGCGAGCAGAAACAAGCGATGTTCGACCTCATAGAAATGGGCATTGCTACTTAGAGTTTATTGAGAAAGAGAAAAATGGTCATTCTATTGTGGCTAAGGCAAGGGGTACTATATGGGCTTCCACTTTTAGGTTGTTGAAACCCTATTTTGAGGAACAGACAGGTCAAGCTTTTGTTTCAGGTATAACAGTGTTGGTGAAGGTGGTTGTAAACTTTCACGAGATGTATGGCTATGGGCTAAATGTAGTGGATATCGATCCTTCGTACACATTGGGCGAAATTGCGCGCAATAGGTTGTTGGTTTTAAAACAGCTGGAAGAGGAGGGCGTAATTACACTGAATAAGGAGTTGCCGCTGGCAGAGCCTTTGAATAGAATAGCAGTTATATCGTCGCAAACTGCAGCAGGATATGAGGATTTTCAAAATCAGTTAGAGAATAATAGTGCAGGAGTTGCTTTTTACACAAAACTTTTTCCCGCAATTATGCAAGGCGACAGAAGCGAAGCTTCTATTGTTGGTGCATTAGAGCAAATATACCAACACAAACAGCTGTTTGATGTGGTGGTTATAATTAGGGGTGGGGGGTCGACTTCCGATTTAAGTTGCTTCGACTCTTATGGCTTGGCCACAAATTGCGCACAGTTTCCAATACCTATAATTAGTGGTGTTGGCCATGAAAGAGATGTAACAGTGTTAGATGCAGTAGCACACACACGTGTGAAAACTCCAACAGCTGCAGCTGAGTTCTTGGTTAATAGAGCAACATCAACAATAAACCATTTGATGGAGCTGCAAGATAGATTAGTGAATGCTTCACGGAATATATTGGCGGAAGAAGACAATCAGCTAAATGAATGGATGAGGGGTGTTTATCACAATTCAAAATCGTTGTTGCAATCAAGCAGCAATACAATGATGTATTTGGGCGAGAAACTGAGAAACGTAGTTAAATACAAAATAGAGAAAGAAGGCTTTGCCATTCAAAGATACGAGCATTTTGTTTCACTCTCGCTGCCCGAAAATATGTTGAAACGTGGTTATTCAATTACCACTAAAAATGGAAAAACAATAAAATCAGTTTCCGATTTGTCGGTTGGTGATATAATCACAACACAGTTTTTAGAAGGTAAAATAGATTCAAAGATAATAGATTAAAATTAGATATATATGAAAGACGAAAACATTACTTACACAGCTGCTAAAGCCGAAATAGAGGAGATTGTTGCACTCATAGAGTCAGACGAGTTAGATATAGATCAATTAACTAACTATGTAAAGCGAGCATCGGTGTTAGTTGCTTTTTGCAAGAAAAAACTAACCGAAACAGATGAGGAGCTTCAAAAAGCATTAGATCAACTCAGTGTATGAAAACTAGCAGTGAATACGCAGTAGTAATAGTGGCGGGCGGAAAAGGTTTGCGTGTAGGTGCAGATATCCCAAAACAGTTTTTACCATTGGCCAAGAAGCCTATGCTGATGCGTACTATTGATAAGTTTTATGAGTTCGATAATAAGATACAGATTGTGGTGGTTCTTCATCCAGACTATTTTACTTTGTGGAATGAACTATGCAAAGAATATGGTTTTGATATTCAGTGCGAATTGATAGTAGGCGGTGATACACGTTTCGAATCTGTGAAGAGAGGATTAGCAGCTGTGTCAAACTCTACAATAGTTGCTATTCATGATGCTGCACGTCCTTTTATAACAAAAGAGTTGATAAAACAATGTTATCACATAGCTAAGCATGAGAAGTGTGGAGTGATACCCGTAATAGACGAAAAAAACAGTTTGCGTGAGGTGAGCGGAGATAAGCATCGGCCTTTGGATAGGTCAAGGGTTAAGATTGTGCAAACACCTCAGGTATTCCCTGCTCATCTTATTAAAGATGCTTACAAAGTGGAGTTTAAATCGCAATTTACTGACGATGCAACAGTTGCAGAAAGTTTTGGTGTGAATGTGAAACTGCTTGAGGGAGACGATGCAAATATAAAAATTACAACCATGACCGATGTAAACTATGCTTCTTATTTATTAAGTTGCCACAATTAAGATTATTCTATCTAAATACGACCCTATATGATACATATTAATAGCATTTTTGCACTTTGTTGCAAAAAAAGTAGACAAAGTGTAAGTATTAACAAGAAAAGTGTTATTTTTGAGCTATAAATAAATAAATAAAAGATAATGGAGAAAATAGACAAGTTAGATAGGCAAATTTTAGATATAATCTCACGAAACGCACGTATTCCTTTTCGTGATGTAGCCGAACAATGCAATGTCTCAAGAGCAGCTATTCATCAACGCGTACAGCGAATGATTGAAAACTGTGTTATCACTGGGTCTGGTTATCATGTTAATCCAAAGGTCCTCGGGTTTTTAACAAGTGCATATATTGGCGTGAAGTTGGAACGGGGTTCTATGTATAAAGAAGCTATTCCTGAATTTGAGAAAATTCCTGAAGTTACAGAATGTCATTTCACAACAGGCCCTTATACACTTCTTGTAAAATTGTATGCGCGCGACAATGAGCATCTGATGGATTTGCTAAACAATAGAATTCAAGAGATACCAGGTGTAGTAGCAACGGAAACAATGATTTCATTGAATCAGAGTGTGAAAAGAGAAGCTCCTATTAAAAGAGAAGACAATGAGTAATATTTGTTTATACTATTTTTAAAAATAAGTTCCTTGATTTTAAAATCAGAAAAAAGACGAGAGTTATCCACTCTCGTCTTTTTTTTGTGCTTATGTATGTATTCATAGTCTACAATCACTTTCACCCAAGAAAGTTGAGGTTATAAAACCATTGAACAGCGCAAGTAAGAGCAAGACTATTAAAATATAAAACAGTGTGGATGAATAGGGCTATTTTGCCCTCATCTCATTGGTGTTTTGTATATTTGTAGAAATATAAAGCAAATAAGATGAAATTATGAGAATCAACACTTTTCTATTGTTTGTTCTGTCATTGATGTTTATAAGTTGTAATAATACCCAACCCGATTTTGACAATCTTGCTTTGTATTATGACTCTCCCGCCCAAATATGGGAAGAAACATTGCCTTTAGGCAATGGTAGAATTGGAATGATGCCTGATGGAGGAGTTGAGTCTGAAAATATTGTACTCAACGATATAACTATGTGGTCGGGTAGTGAAGACCCTGAGGCTTTGAATCCCGATGCTATTAATTATCTTCCTAAGATTCGCCAACTGCTCCTTGAAGGAGAGAATTTTGAAGCGCAACAATTGATGTATAATCACTTTCGCTGTGGAGGGGAAGGTTCCGCTCGTGGAAACGGTAAGGATGCTCCTTACGGTAGTTTTCAAATGGTGGGCAACCTGACTATTGATTACAAATACGCTAACAGCTCCGATATTGAAAATTACAGTCGTTCGCTTAACTTGAATAATGCAATAGCAAACACTTTATTTAAAAAAGATGGTGTGAATTATGAGCGTGAGTATTTTGTATCCCATACAGATGATGTAATGATTATACGTTTGACGGCTGATAAAAGGAAGGCTATATCATTCGATTTAGGTCTTTCGCGACCCCTACGTGGCAATGTTTTTGTAAAAGATAACGCCCTCTATATGGAGGGACAGTTGAATGATGGGCATAATACAGATAAAGGTATACACTATATTACAAAAGTGCAATTAGTAAACAGCGGTGGTAGTTTGACGACTAGTGATAGTTTGCTCTCAGTTGTTAATTCTGATGAAGTGATGATTCTAATTTCTACTTCCACGAACATGCTTGATGACCAATACTTAGCTGTTGTAAATGATTTAATAAATAATGCGCTTAATTCTAATTACAATAGATTAAAGATGGGTCATGTTGAGGCTTATCAAGAGAAATTTAATCGTGTAGAACTATATTTAGGACAACAAGATAATGAGTCCGCTACAAATGAAAGATTGAAACAATTTGAAACCAGTGGTGATCCTTCTTTTGCAGCGCTCTATTTTCAGTATGGACGTTACTTAATGATTAGCGGCACCAATGAAAATTCTATGCCACTTAATTTGCAAGGCTTATGGGCCAATACGCTTCAAACTCCATGGAATGGCGACTATCACTTAAATATAAATGTGCAGATGAATTACTGGCCAGCCGAAGTGTGCAATCTTTCTGAACTGCATAAACCATTGATAGATTTTACACAGTCGTTAGTTCCTTCCGGAACCGAAACAGCCAAAGTGTTTTATGATGCTGACGGTTGGATGGCACACATGATGAGTAATCCTTGGCGGTTTACAGCACCAGGAGAACATGCTTCTTGGGGCTCAACTATTACTGGGGGTGCTTGGCTTTGCGAGCATGTTTGGGAGCATTACGCTTATTCACAAGACCAAGACTATTTGCAAAGCGTGTATCCTACATTGGTAAGTGCAAGCCAGTTTTTCTTGACCAATATGATAGCTGAGCCAAAACATGGATGGTTAGTTACTGCACCCTCTTCTTCACCCGAAAACGGCTTTTATATGCCTGGTAGCAAAGATGCTGTGTTTGTGTGTATGGGTCCTACAATGGATGTTCAAATCATTAACGAATTGTTTGCAAATACGCTTGCGGCTGCACAGATTTTGGGTATTGAAGACAAAACCACTAAAAGTATTCGTGAAACACTTCCGAAACTACCGCCCATGCAAATTAGCCCCAATGGTTATCTGCAAGAATGGCTTGAGGATTATGAGGAGGTTGATGTTCATCATCGTCATGTCTCACATTTATATGGACTGTACCCTTCTAATCAAATTACGCCAGGTAAAACTCCTGAATTAGCCGAAGCAGCTCGTCAAACATTGAACCGACGAGGCGATGGTGGAACAGGTTGGTCGCGTGCATGGAAAGTAAACTTCTGGGCTCGTCTACACGACGGGGATAGAGCCTACAAACTATTGAAGAGTTTGCTTCAACCAGCAGTGGGCGATGATATGAAAATGGATGGATCAGGTAGTGGAACTTATCCCAATTTGTTTTGTGCCCATCCTCCTTTTCAAATAGATGGTAATTTTGGTGGAACAGCTGGTATTGCCGAAATGCTTATACAGAGCCATGATGGTTTTATTGAATTGCTGCCTGCTATTCCTAGTGAATGGTCGGGTGGATGCTTCAAAGGTCTTCGTGTTCGTGGTGGAGCAGAAGTTAGTGCAGTTTGGAAGAATCACCAACTGCAACGAGTGGAAATATTGCCAACGGTCGATAATGAATTTAAGTTGAAAGTGCCTGCTTATACTTCTTCTGTTTATGTAGATGGAAAGGTTGTTGAGGTGAAAGATGGCTTTGTGATATTGGTTAAAGGTGTAAATGAAAAAGCTGTGTTGACGTTTGAGTAAATAGTAATTTCTCACTTTTTTTAAAGAGCAATAGAGCTCAATTTCTTATTCATCAGTGAAACCATTACTGTTTTATAATTGCACTCATACTTAGATGTTATTTTGTTGAGTGTAGCATTGAAACCTATTCTGCATGTTTGATTAATGAAACTCTCTTTAATTACTATAATCATGTTTTTCAACAGACATAAATAAAATTAACCAATAAAATAGAACTCAAAAATGAAAAAGACAATTTTCTCATTCATTGTATTATTGGCAGCTGTTTCAATACATGCTCAAAAAGAAACAGACTTTATAAATGAGTCGAAAGCTGATTTTGAAAATCGGATGCAATGGTTTACAGATGCCGATTATGGCATGTTTATTCACTTCGGACTCTACTCTCAATTAGGCGGAGTGTGGAAAGGCGATTCAATTGATGGTTACTCCGAATGGATTCAGTCATCTGCTGATATTGCCTCGCAAGAGTATGCTATGCTTACTCACACATTCAACCCAGTCAATTTTGATGCAGAGTTTATTGTTAAGACAGCTAAAGCTGCAGGAATGAAATATCTTGTAATTACAACAAAACATCACGAAGGATTTTGTCTTTGGGATAGCAAATACACCAACTTCGATGTTGCAAGCACCCCTTTTAAGCGCGATATATTAGCAGAGTTGAGCGAGAGTTGCAAGAAGCATGGAATTCGGTTTGGCACTTATTATAGTATCATCGATTGGCATCACCCAAGTCAAGAGCGAAATATTGATGGAACTGATGGTTGGGGATGGTGGGCAGAAGTTCGCATGAAAACAGGTAGGAAGCAAGAGTACATTACCTACATGAAAAATCAAATAAAAGAGTTGATTGATAACTACGATACCGATATTCTTTGGTTTGATGGCGATTGGGTTCATTGGTGGAACAATGAGTTAGGAGAAAATTTATATCGTTATATAAGAGGGTTGAAACCCAGCATAATTATAAATAACAGAGTGGCTAAAAGAAGTACTTTTGCTAAAGATTTTGGAACACCCGAACAACTGCATCTCGAAAGTAAAGTTGACTATGAATGGGAGGCTTGCTATACAATTAATGGATCGTGGGGGTATAAGCTTGCCGACACAAACTGGAAACAGCCTCAGGAGGTTTATGATAAGCTTAAAGATATTAAAGGAAAAGAAGGAAACCTACTTTTAAACATCGGACCCGATGGTAATGGCAATGTGCCAGAAGAAAGTGTGCGGATTCTTTTGGAGGTGGGAAAGATGTTAGAGAAAGATTAATATAGATTTGTATTCTTTCTTTATATATATAATACTTCTTAACCCTTACTATTCATGTTTTTAGCTTTTTGCAGGGTCTGTTTTCAATCGGAAGCAATCCTTTTAATTAAGGGAGTTAATTCATTTTTAATACTGATTGCAGAAATCCGGTGTTGATCATTCATTATATACACATTATCTTCAGAATAGATGCTTTTGAAGAGGGTCTTGTATGAAAACAACTCATCGTTGGTTGAGAAAAATCCATAAGTTTGTGTTCTGTTGTTGTCATTTGCAACAAGTAATGTTTCATATTCACGATATTTGTCTAATTCAGTTTTGGTAATAGTGGGAGCAATTCTCATTTTAAGTTGTTCGGATGGGAGCATGCATGGGTTGATTAGAATCTTCGGTATATCTTCACACCCCATTGCTATAAAGGCTCCCATAGAAGAAGCCACAACTAAATCTATCTTGTAAGCTATAATAAGTTTGTCGGCTTGCCAAATGTTGTCAGTCATAGTTTTGAACAGCTGGTAGTTGTTGGAAAAGCTATGCGTAAATACTTTAAAGTTTTTAGGTAGATTCTTTCGTATCTCTTGCCCAGTAGTTGAATTAGCATCTGAGCCATAACCGTGAATATACAAGATGTTGATCATATTTATAGTTTTTAATTTAGTTCTCTATTATACAGCATGTGCAAGGAGAATTGCATTTTTTGATGTTAAATAATTTTGAATGGCTTTTGATTTACTATTATGCAATGATATATTTATTGCATAATATAGATACATAATAAAGAATTGATTGTTATACTATTTTGAAGT
>CAZIUT010000008.1:15658-19793 GCA_964542545.1 uncultured Dysgonomonadaceae bacterium
TTTAGCGATGATTTTATTTATCATGATGGCTGTTGCATCATATTTTTCATTATTTTTGTAAATACTATTACTTTAAATGATACATATTATGATTCACAAACTCTCAGAGCTAATTGAAAAGGCTAAAACTAAGCCTAAGAAAAGGATTGCTGTAGCAGCAGCTGAAGATGAGCCTGTATTGAAGTCTTTAAAATCTGGCATAGAAGAGGGCATAGTTATTCCAGTGCTAATTGGCGATAAAGCTAAGATTGAAAAAATAGCTCTTGCAATTGATTTCGATTTGAGCGATGTGCTAATTGTTCACAACGATAAAGGTGCAGCAGAGTCGGCAAGGATAGCTGTAGCGATGGTAAAAAGTGGCGAAGCTGATATCTTAATGAAGGGCTTTGTGAGCACTGGAGCATTGTTGAAAGCTGTGCTCGACAAAGAAAAGGGATTGCGTAAAGGTCAAATTCTTAGCCATGTTGCATTTTTCGAATCTCCTTACTATCACAAACTCTTGTGTGTAACTGATGTGGCCATGAATATAAACCCCGACTTTGATACTAAAGTACACATCTTGAATAATGCTGTAGAGGCTTGCCACAGTATTGGAATTGAGACTCCAAAAGTAGCTGTTGTAGCTGCAGTAGAGGTTGTGAACCCCAAAATGGAGGCAACCGTACATGCTGCTATGTTGAAAACCATGAGCGATCGTAAGCAATTTCAGGGTTGTATTGTTGATGGCCCATTGGCCTTAGACAATGCTGTGAATAAAGAGGCAGCTGAGCATAAAGGTATTGTGAGCGAAGTGGCAGGCGATTGCGATATAATTCTTGCACCTAATTTAGAAGCAGGCAATATGTTTTACAAATCATTGAGCTTTCTTGGTGGAGCCTCTGTTGCCGCTATTATTATGGGTGCTAGTGTGCCTATTGTGCTCACATCGCGCTCCGATTCTGAGTCAAGCAAAATGCTCTCTATAGCTTTGGCTGCGGCTATGAACTAAATTTTTACTTCAGATACGTTTAATAGAGCATCCTTTTTTTTGAAAAACTAACTAACTACTTAAAACTTACTATTATGAATAAGACTCCCCGCATTCTCACTATTAATCCAGGATCGACATCTACAAAAATTGCTGTTTTTATGAATGACAATGTTGTTTTCTTGAAAACAATTCGTCACTCTGCTGAAGAATTAAGCAAGTTTGAGAAAATTGCCGACCAATATGAATATCGTAGAGATATTATCTATAAAGAATTGAAAAATGCCGATATAAGATTAGATTTAATAAAGATAGTAATGGGCCGAGGTGGTTTTTTAAAGCCCATACCAGCTGGTGTTTATCGTGTGAATGAAGTAATGAAAAAAGAATTGATGGCGGGAACATATGGCGAGCATGCTAGTAATTTGGGTGCTTTAATAGCCGATGATATTGCAAAACAGCTTCCCGATGCAAAGGCTTATATTGCCGACCCTGTAGTTGTGGATGAGTTGGAGCCCATTGCACGCTTTTCTGGACACCCACTTTTTCAAAGAGCATCTGTGTTTCATGCTCTCAATCAGAGAGCCATTGCACGCATGCATGCAAAGTCGATTAATAAACGGTATGAAGAATTAAATCTTATTGTGGCACATTTAGGAGGAGGCATTTCTGTAGGTGTTCATCGTAAGGGTAGAGTAATTGATGTGAACCAAGCATTAGATGGCGATGGGCCCATCTCGCCCGAACGCTCTGGAACGTTGCCCTCAGGAATGTTGTTGAAAATGGCTTTTAGTGGAGAATATACTTACGAAGAAATAAAGGCGATGATTACTGGTAAAGGCGGGTTGTATGCTTTTACAGGTCTCAATGATGCATACGAAGTAGAAAAGGCTGCTTTGGCAGGAGATGAAAAAAGTCTTAATGTGATGGAGGCAATGGCCTATCAAACAGCGAAAGAAATTGGTGCATTCTCAACGGTGTTGAAGGGAGATGTGGATGCTATTTTAATAACAGGTGGATTGGCCAATAGCAAATGGTTTACCAATCTAATTATTGAGCGTGTATTTAAAATTGCGCCTGTACACATATATCCGGGAGAAGACGAAATGAGTGCATTAGCCGAAAATGCTGCACTTGTACTCAATGGGGAAGTTGAAGTGAGAGAATACGAATAACAATTAGTTTAATCAAACTGCTGAAACCGTTGAATGGCTTAATGCTGTTTGACGGTTTCTTTGTACTTTTACATTACTATGTATATATTCAACCCCGAAAACGACTTGGCACTTGCCAACTTTAGTCCTCATTTTACAGCTCCTGCGTCAGCCTTAAAGATGAGGAGTGATTTGGCAATACTTCCTGTGTGGTATGCTCACGATGGGGCATTGATTATTGCAGAGGGTGAATTGAATAGTAACTTGCTGGTTGAGTTAAAAGAGTTGTTACCAATCAATAGCTCGCTCATCTCTTTTTCTGAAATTGCAGATTGTCCCCATTATCAAGTGAAACCTTGGGGCTGGAATCCTGCTTTAAGAAAAGAGCTTATTCAATGGGGGCTAAACAAACATTTGCTTCCTTCCATAAAGGATATTGAGTTGCTACGCAACTATTCTAGTAGAGAGAATGCTGTGAAGCTCTTGAAAGAGCTGAAAGTGTTTAACCCTGATTTTTGTGGAGCATCTTATTACTATACTCACATTAACCAACTTCTCTCTTATCTAAGCAGAACCAAAAGCGACCAAGTGCTTAAAATGCCCTATTCGGGCAGTGGTAAAGGAATAGTTTGGTTGAGGGGGGCTATAACCGATAAGCAAACCGATTGGTGTAGGCGTGTACTTAAAATGCAGGGTGGGGTAGTAGTAGAGCCTATTTTAAACAAAGTAAAAGACTTTGCCATGGAGTTTGAAATAACTGACGCTTGTATTCGGTTTGTTGGCTACTCTCTTTTTCAATCTGCCCCTTCGGGTGCTTATTTAGGCAATGTGCTTTTGAGTGATACAGAGATTGAAGATAGGCTGTCAGCATATATAGCACGAAGTCTGTTGTTAGAATTAAAAGATACGCTTAAAACAAAGTTGAGCAACTATTTTCCTCATTATCGTGGATACTTAGGTGTGGATATGATGGTTTGCAAAACCGATGAAGCTACTTATCAACTTCAACCTTGCGTTGAGGTGAACGTGCGAATGAATATGGGTGTTGTTGCTCATAGCATTCAAGAACAATTTGTTCATCCAAACTCTACGGGGCTATTCTCTATCGACTACTTTAAGCAAGGGGGCGATGCTTTAAAACGCTCTTTAACCACGCAAGCCTACAACCCACTTGTTATAGATAATGGCAAAATAAAAAGTGGATATCTTGCTTTAACTCCAATTGATATAGACACGCGCTATACAGCCACAGTAGTTGTAAAAGAAAAATCACGAAGAGAATAAATTCTCCCCGTGATTTTATATAATAGTTTCAATTTCTGTCAAAGAATTTATTTCTTCATCTCTTCAGCAAAATACCCATAAAACGCCTGAATAGTTTTTATGCCATTAAAGAACTGCTCCAAAGGATAGTTCTCGTTTGGAGAGTGAATAGCATCTGAACCAAGACCAAAGCCCATAAGCACAGATTTAGTTCCTAATATCTCTTCAAACGTTGCAATAATTGGAATACTTCCACCTGATCTTACAGGAACAGGTCTCTTACCATATATTTCTGTATATGCTTTATCGGCTGCTCTGTATCCAGGAATGTCTATCGGACAAACGTATGATGGACCACCGTGTAGATATTCAGTTTTTACTTTTACAGTATCTGGTGCAATCGACTCAAAATACTTCACAAATAACTCGGCAATCTTTTCATGCTTTTGATTAGGAACAAGGCGTGTACTTATTTTTGCATAAGCTTTAGATGGCAATACTGTTTTTGCACCATCGCCAGTGTAACCACCCCATATACCGCACACATCAAATGTTGGGCGAATGCCAGTGCGTTCGTTTGTAGTATAGCCTTCTTCGCCAAATACTTTTTCTATGTCTAACGACTTCTTATACTCTTCAAGGTCGAAAGGAGCTTTTGCCATCAATTCGCGCTCTTCTTTTGATACTTCCAATACATCGTCGTAAAAGCCAGGGATTAGGATTTTTCCGTTATCGTCCATTGTTTGTGCTA
>CAZIUT010000009.1:0-276 GCA_964542545.1 uncultured Dysgonomonadaceae bacterium
GTTTGAAAACTTTCCGTCACTGACTAAACTCTTTCAAACATATTGGAAATGTTCTGAATTGAAAGCAGTCAGCCTTTAATACTTGTCGTTTATTTTAAATCGAATATAAATCACACCTAAAAGTGTTAAACTGTTATATTTGTCTACTTTCTGCAAAAAAGAAGGTTTTGACTGTGATGAGGGAGGGGCATGGCTCTATCTTTAATAAATTGCTCAGTTTTTTATATAAAACAATTGGCAGGTTGTCATCGCGACATCCTGCCAATACTTGTTAAC
>CAZIUT010000009.1:286-19526 GCA_964542545.1 uncultured Dysgonomonadaceae bacterium
ATCTAATACTATTATGAAAAAACCACATCACAAATATATAAAAAGAAATCAATACTCGCAAATTAATTTCAATAAATAGTTTTACTTCATCTAAATGTATTAATATGATAGTTGTGGTTAGAGCAATGGAACGTCCATTCCTGTTATCTTTCTGTACAAATCAAGCGCATAAACATCCGTCATGCCCGATATAAAGTCTATAACGGCTTGTACTCTTTCTGTTATACTATCGGCATACATATTATATTGTTGAGGCACTCGATTGAGCAATATGGTAGAGTAGGCATGTGTGGGAGTTTGTATGGCATCTATAAAACGCTCAAGCAGCGAGCCTATGATGTGATATCCAGCCAACTCTATATCTAGCACCTCTTTCGATTTGTATATCTTTGTTACTGCAAACTGGGTGCACTCTTTGTAGGCTTGAAGTGGAGTAGCGGATATATTTTTAATTAAAGTGCCTTCGAATGTACCTTTTAGAATGCGCTCTTCGTTTTTTAGGAATACCTCAGCGCACGCTTGCACCAATTGCCCTATGATGCTTGAACGTAGGTAACCAATTTTCTCGTTTGCATCGTCCACAAAATCTAGATTCTTCATCACTCGTTCAAGTCTTTCTCCTTCAAAAAACTTGATAAATAGGTCAATAGTTTTTTCTGTAGACTGTATGTTTAGTTTGTGAGCATCTTCAATATCCATTATTTGATAGCAAATATCGTCGGCAGCCTCCACAAGATATACCAATGGGTAGCGAGCAAACTGCAATGGATTGTTTTGGAGTTGACGAATGCTTAGATCGTTTGCAATTTTGAGATAGCTTTCTTCTTCTGAGGCAAAGAAGCCAAATTTTTGTTTGCTGCCACTTAATTCTGACGAATAAGGATATTTGACAATAGAAGCTAGGGTTGAATAAGTCATAACAAAACCTCCAGGTCGACGGCCAACAAACTGATGAGTGAGCAAGCGTATGGCATTGGCATTGCCTTCGAAGTGGGTAAAGTCGGTCCAGCGGCCACCATCTTTTTCTACTTCTTCTTTTAATTCTTGTCCTTTTCCTTCCGAGAAGAATGTGCCAATAGCTTTTTCGCCAGAGTGTCCGAAAGGAGGATTGCCCAAGTCGTGTGCCAAGCAAGCAGCAGCAACAATGTCTCCTATTTCCTCAAAGTGAGCCTCGCTTTCTGGATACTTCTTTCTGAGGGTTTTACCAATATAATTGCCAATAGAGCGTCCCACACTTGCCACCTCTAGGCTATGGGTCAGCCTATTGTGTACAAATATACTCCCTGGTAGAGGAAAAACTTGTGTTTTATTTTGCAATCGACGAAAGGGCGATGAAAATATAAGTCTATCGTAATCTCGTTGATACTCTGTTCTGTCGTGACTGCGCTGGTTATAATAACCTTCCATGCCGAAGCGCTTGGTAGATAATAGTTTTGTCCACTGCATAATATATGTATGTTGTTTTTTATGTTCCAATTTCTTCTCTCTTTAGCAATACAACAAAGATAAACAATCTTGAAATAGTTGACGAATGTGTCAGAGTATGAATTCAATCTATGTTATCTTCTTTTTTAGTGTCTCTTGTTTCCTGTTTCGAATTTTAATTTTTTATATGCATTCATGCTCTTTCTTCTTGCAAATGGCTTAAATTTGCATCTAAATTGAAAGATAAAGATGGCAGATGCAATAAAACATGAGTGTGGGATAGCTTTGATTAGATTATTGAAACCCCTATCATTCTACAAAAAAAAATACGGAACATGGAGATATGGTTTAGACAAACTTTATCTCTTAATGGAAAAACAACATAATCGTGGGCAAGAAGGTGCCGGATTGGCAGCAGTGAAGCTAAACCCATATCCTGGTAGCGAGTTTATCTTTCGTGAGCGTGCGCTTGGCTCGGGTGCTATATCCGAAGTTTTTGGCAATTTGCATAAAGCTCTTATTGAGTATCCTACGGATAAACTAGAGGACGTGGATTTTGCTAAGAGAAATGTACCTTATGCTGGAGAACTTCTTTTGGGTCATTTGCGCTACAGCACTACAGGCAGAACCTCTATATCATATGTTCATCCGTTTTTGAGAAGAAACAATTGGGCATCGCGTAACTTGGCACTTGCTGGTAATTTTAATATGACCAATGTGGATGAGATGTTTCAGCATCTTTTGTCGGAAGGACAGCATCCACGCGACTTTGCCGATACGTTTGTAATGCTTGAGCTGCTAGGACATTACCTTGATAGGGAAGTGCAATATCAATACGATAAATACAAGGATGACTATACCGATGGTCACAAGTTGAGCAATAAGATTGAGCAAGAGCTCGATATTCCATACTTGCTTAAACGTGCATCTAAGCTTTGGGATGGTGGTTATGTGTTGAGCGGACTGATAGGTAGTGGCGATTCATTTACAATGCGCGACCCATGGGGTATAAGAACAGCTTTTTACTATATAGACGATGAAGTGGCAGTGGTTGCCTCTGAGCGACCTGTTATTCAAACTGCTTTTAACCTGAAGATAGAGGATATAAATGAACTTCAACCCGGACAGGCTTTAGTTTTGAAGAAAGATGGGTCTTGGTATCTTTCTCAAATTATAGAACCAAAGAAAGTAACTCCCTGCTCTTTTGAGCGTATTTATTTCTCGCGCGGTTCTGATTATGATATATATCGTGAGCGGAAAAAGTTGGGCGAACTTTTGATACCAAAGATTATCGATATAATTGACAACGATTTTGATAACACTGTTTTTTCATTTATCCCTAATACTGCCGAAGTAGCATACCTAGGGATGTTGGAAGGATTGGAAAATCATTTCAATCATGAACGGGCGGTGCTTATTTCTGAAAAGTGTATGTCCTTGTCTAAAGAGGAGATTGAAGAGATATTGTCGAAACGTGTGAGAGGAGAAAAAGTAGCCATAAAAGATATAAAGCTACGTACCTTTATTGCACAAGGCAATACTAGAGACGATTTGGCTACCCACGTATACGACATTACTTATGGTTCGTTGAGGCGCAATAAAGATACTTTGGTTATCATTGACGACAGCATTGTGCGAGGCACAACGCTGAAGAGAAGTATCATTAAAATACTTGACCGACTTGACCCCGTAAAGATTGTAGTAGTTTCTTCGTCGCCACAAATAAGATATCCCGATTGCTATGGTATAGATATGTCGAAGATGAGCGAATTTATAGCCTTCAGAGCAGCCATGGAACTACTTGTAGATGTAAATAAGCAGCACATTATTGATGAAGTTTACAGAAAATCGGTTGCTCAAAAAAATAAAAAATCTGACGATATTGTCAACCACGTTAAAGATATATACGGTCAGTTTACTGAGCAGCAAGTGGCCGATAAAATAGCTGAAATGCTTACTCCTGAGGGAACAAAGTCTGAGGTGAAGATAGTTTTTCAAACCATAGAGGGACTTCATGAAGCTTGCCCAAACCATAAGGGCGATTGGTACTTTTCAGGAAACTATCCTACACCGGGAGGAAACAAAGTTGTAAACAATGCGTTTATTAACTACATAGAAGGCTCTGAAAACAAAGCACATCAATTTAAACTTACATTTAAAGATACCAATGATTGAACGCATAATTATATTAGAAGACATAGACCCAGTAGTGTTTTTTGGGGTTAACAACAGCAATGTTCAGTTGCTGAAAACTTTATATCCGAAAATAAAAATTGTTGCAAGAGGTAATATTATAAAAGCATCTGGCGACGATGAAGTATTGGTCGACTTTGAGGAGAAAATTCGCGAGTTAGAAAAGTTTAGTGTAACCACCAATGTGTTGAAAGAAGAGGATATTGTTGAAATTGTGAAAGGCAAAACGCCTGAAATTGTAAAACAGCAAAATCTAATTATCTACGGTTTAAATGGAAAGCCTATTTTGGCACGCACCGAAAATCAGCAAAAGCTGGTAGAAGAGTTCGACAAAAACGATATGGTGTTTGCCATTGGTCCTGCTGGTTCGGGCAAGACTTACACTGCCATTGCATTGGCAGTGCGCGCGCTTAAAAATCGCGAGGTTAGGAAAATAATATTAAGTCGTCCTGCTGTTGAAGCAGGCGAGAAGTTGGGTTTTCTTCCGGGTGATATGAAAGAAAAAATAGACCCTTATTTGCAACCACTATATGATGCATTGGAAGATATGTTGCCCCCATTTAAACTAAAAGAATATTTAGAAACTAAAGTAATACAAATTGCACCCTTAGCTTTTATGCGTGGACGCACCCTTAGCGATGCCATAATTATATTGGATGAGGCGCAAAACACATCGACAGCACAAATAAAAATGTTTTTAACCCGTATGGGTATGCACGCTAAAATGATTGTGACGGGCGATGTGACGCAGATAGATTTGCCTTCGTATCAACAATCAGGATTGGTGCACGCTATGTCTGTTTTGCATAAAGTGAAAGGTGTGGGTAAAGTGGAGTTTAATAAAAAAGATATTGTGCGCCACAGATTGGTGCAACGTATTGTGGAGGCTTATGAAAAAAGCGAAGCAAGAGTAGAAGACGCTAAGGAATTAAAGAAAATAGAGAGAGCAGCAAATAAAGATAAATAATAAAAAAAATAGAAAACAACCATTGATATGAGCAATACTTTAACATCAACCAATTATCAATTTCCAAATCAAACTAAGGTATATAAAGGGAAAGTTCGCGATGTATATACAATTGGCGAAAATACATTAATTATGATTGCAACCGATCGTATATCGGCTTTTGATGTGGTGTTACCACAAGGGATACCATTTAAAGGTCAGGTGTTGAACCAAATAGCTGCTAAGTTTTTGGATGCTACTGCTGATATTGTTCCAAACTGGAAACAAGCTACTCCGCATCCTTTGGTAACGGTGGGCGTGAGATGCGAGCCCTACAGAGTGGAAATGATTGTGAGGGGATATCTTACAGGAAGTGCTTGGCGAGCGTATAAAAGTGGTGAGCGCTCTATTTGTGGTGTTGCTTTGCCCGAAGGGATGAAGGAGAATGAGAAATTCCCTTCTCCCATACTTACTCCAACAACTAAAGCAGACTTTGGACATGACGAGAATATATCGCGCGACGAAATTATTGCTCAAGGATTGGTAAGCAAAGATGATTATGAGCAATTGGAGCAATACTCATTGAAACTGTTTGAAAGAGGTGCTGAAATTGCTGCCGAAAAGGGGTTGATATTGGTTGATACAAAATATGAGTTTGGAAAAAATGGCGACACCATCTATTTGATTGATGAGATACATACCCCCGATTCTTCTCGCTATTTCTACAAAGAAGGATATCAAGAGCGATTTGATAAAGGTGAAGCACAACGTCAACTCTCAAAAGAATTTGTGAGAGAATGGCTGATGGACAATGGTTTTCAAGGTAAAGAAGGGCAGCAAGTTCCTGAAATGACCGAGAGCTATTGCAACGAAGTGTCTGAAAGATATATTGAGCTGTATGAGATAATTACAGGTGATAAGTTTGAAAAAGCCGATACGCAAAATTTGGCCAAAAGTATTGAACAAAACTTACTCGAATATTTAAAGCAGTGAACTATAAATCGGAAAAGATAATACCCTACAAAACTGAAGATTCTAAACGTGTGCAAGTAGAACAGATGTTCAATGGCATTGCCTCGCGCTACGACGCAATGAATAGTTGGCTCTCTCTTGGCATGGATATGTGGTGGCGCAAGAAAGCACTCAAGAAGTTGCAAGGTTTGCCAATAGATAGCTTGCTGGATATAGCAACAGGAACAGGCGATTTTGCTATTCTTGCCAATGATATTTTGAAGCCAAATAAAATAATGGGTGTTGACATATCTGAAGGTATGATGGATGTGGGGCGTGTGAAAGTGAAGAAGGCTAAGTTAGACCAAATTATTTCGTTCGACTACCAAGATTGCGCTTCTATGTCATTTCCTGATGAATCCTTCGATGCTGCTATTGCCGCATTTGGAGTGCGCAATTTTGCCGATATTGATAAAAGCTTTGAAGAGGTGGTCCGTGTACTCAACCCTGGTGGGGTGTTTATGTTTATTGAACTAACTACGCCAACTATACAACCATTCAAGTTTTTCTACAATATTTATTCCAAAAGCTTTATCCCATTCATTACCCGCTTATTATCTAAAGATAAAAGAGCTTACGACTATTTGCCAGAGTCTATCAAAGTTTTTCCACAAGGCAAAGAGATGTTGAGTATATTAAAGAAAAGTGGTTTTGTAAGTGTTGATAGTTCTACTCTTACATTAGGTGTATGTACTATTTATGTAGCTAAAAAATCAACTAGTTGATATGAAAATGTATGGTTTGATAGGTTACCCCTTGCAGCATTCATTCTCGTCGAAGTTTTTCAATGAAAAGTTTCAGCAAGAGGAAATTGATGCAGAATATTTAAATTTTGAGATTGAGCATATATTTGAACTTCGCAGAATTCTTGTTTTTAATCCTCACTTGAAAGGATTGAATGTAACCATACCATATAAAGAGTCTGTAATTACTTTTTTAGATGATATCTCGCCAGAAGCGAAAAGGATTGGGGCTGTAAATGTAATAAAGATTGAGCGAAGTTTTGGCGATACGTATGGCTATAAACTAAAAGGATATAATACAGACTATATTGGGTTCAAAAAATCTATTGCACCATTTGTCAATCCTGTACAACATTCTAGTGCATTAGTGCTTGGTACTGGAGGAGCATCGAAAGCTGTGTGCTGTGCGTTGGAAGAGATGGGCATCAACTGGACTTATGTTTCGCGCAGTGCTAGCGAAGGAGCTCTTACCTACAACAAGTTAACTCCAGAAATATTGGCTGATAATAAAATAATAGTAAACACAACTCCTTTGGGTACTTTCCCTAATGTTGAAGATGCACCCAATATACCTTATCATGCTCTTACAGATAAGCATCTGCTCTTCGACCTTGTTTATAATCCCTCAGAAACTACTTTTCTAAAAAAGGGACGCGCAATGGGTGCTACTATAAAAAATGGCGCAGAAATGTTGCAATTGCAAGCTTTAGCTGCATGGGATATTTGGGCAGAAAGATAGTTAAAGTAAAACTAATGTAATACTTTATTTATCTGTTGCAATTGACATTATCTAGCTCAGTTTCTCTTTTGCCGCAAAGATTCATTATTTTTGCAACAAACCAATAATGGTTCTGCTCCGAAAACCTTTAATTGCTGATTATTAGTCTTTTTATACCCTTTTTCACTGAAGGGAAAACACTAATAGTCAACACGCTGCCAAAGTCCTCTTTAAGGGATTTAGGGGCGGAAATAAGTTTGATAGACTTTTTCAGAGTGGACTCAATAATTAACTTGAAACTATGAATGTAATGTCAAAAAACGATATAGAAAAGAGAATACAACAAATTCAACAATATATAGTGCATCAAAAGATGGATGCATGTATTATTTCATCGCCTGTAAATCTTTACTATTTAAACGGATTTATTTTTGATGGCTATATGTACATAATGCCTGATAAAGAGCCTTTGCTTTTTGTGAAAAGACCAGTAACTGTTGAGGGTGATAATGTGGTGTATATTAGAAAGCCCGAACAGCTGCCAGAGCTTTTGACAGAGCGTAATATAGATTTGCCAAAAAGAGTTTTGCTTGAGAGCGACCTATTGCCATACAACAGCGTAGTACGTTTTCAAAAGGCATTGCAAATGCCTGGAATGGAAAGCATATCGGGGTTTATGCGCCAGATACGGAGTGTGAAGTCTGACAATGAGCTGGCTCAAATACGTAAATCAGCATTGAGCCATGCCAAAGTTTACAAACAGATACCCAGCTTGTACCGCGAAGGTATGACCGATCTCGAACTCCAAATAGAGATAGAGTATGTGATGCGCAAAGAAGGCTCGATAGGTACGTTTCGCGCCTTTGGCGAAAATATGGATATTTATATGGGTAGCCTGTTGGCCGGAAACAATGCACAAGAAGCATCTCCGTTCGATTTTGCGTTGGGAGGAAAAGGGATCGACCCACTTCTCCCGCTAGGCTCTGCCAATAAAAAATTGAGACAAGGAACTACTATAATGGTTGACATGGCTGGCAACTATACTCCCTATTTAGACGATATGACCCGCACCTTTTCTGTTGGACAAATTCCCGAAGAAGCAAAACGTGCACATCAACTCTCCATTGATATACACACTGAAATTATCTCTTTTGCCCGAGAAGGAGTTGCCTGCTCCGATGTATATAATAGGACAATGGAGATGGTGATCGAAAATAAAATGGAAGACTACTTTATGGGTACTACTCAACAAG
Organism: uncultured Dysgonomonadaceae bacterium; assembly: GCA_964542545.1. Lineage (GTDB taxonomy): Bacteria > Bacteroidota > Bacteroidia > Bacteroidales > Dysgonomonadaceae > UBA2632. The sequence goes on from CAZIUT010000009.1 coordinate 8,576, forward strand.
CCAAATTTGTGGGGCATGGTGTGGGGTTGGAAATAAACGAGCCACCTGTATTGGCACCTCGCTCAAGAGAAATATTGCAAAAGAACATGGCTATTGCCTTCGAGCCTAAATTTGTATTGCCTGACATTGGTGCTGTGGGCATCGAAAACACGTACTTTGTAACAGAGACAGGTTTGGAGAATATAACTGTTTGCGAAGAGGCTATTATAGTGTTGGAATAATCTTTTTATAAAAAAAAATTATTTACTGTAACCTTTTTGCTGGTGAGATTGTCCTATATATGAAAACAAATTTATTCACCTTTTTAAAAATATGACATTATATGGGAAGCATGGAAACAATAGTAGCAGTTATAGCAGTTTTTTCAATATTTGCATTACCACTTATTACTGCTTTGGTGCTTATCTTCAAGAAAGTAGATACTGTACACAAAGAACGAATGGGATTAATTCAACAAGGAATTATTCCACCTAAAACATCAAAGCGCAAAGAGAATCCTAACCGTTATATAACATTACGAAATGGAGTGGTTTTAGTTGCAATAGGCATTGGCATTACAATAGGGATAATTGGAATAGAAACTTTAGAAGTAGCAGTATCAAATCCTTTCTTGTTTACTACTGCAACAACAGTTTTATTCTTAGGAATTGGTTACTTAGTATTCTTTTTGATTACAAGGAATGCAAAAGACTACAAAGACTTCGATTGGGATGGTGATTTAGAAGATGATGCTGAATAACTGGCACAATGAAAGAAAGAGTGTATGTAGAAAAAGTACTTTCGGGCAACACTTCGGCATTTGCATATTTTGTGAACCAGTATCAAGGAATGGCTATTAATATTGCCTACCGAATATGTGAGAATATGCAAGACGCCGAAGATGTGGTGCAAGAGAGCTTTGTGAAAGCTTATAAAAACTTGCACACGTTTCGTCTGGAAAGTAAGTTCTCTACTTGGTTCTATCGCATAGTATTCAATACGGCAGTAACATTCACTAATGCTAAGATATGGGTGATTGACGATGAGGTGGATACAGTGGCTATTGATCTGTCATCAGACTTTGATACGACCAGTCAGATTGAGAAGAACGAAAAGAGTGAGGTTGTCTCTCATGTTTTGAGAAAAATGCCAAAGGCATATGGGTTGATGTTGAGTCTGTTTTACTTGGAATATAATTCAATTAAAGAGATTGCTGAAATAACAGGCCTGAACAACTCGAATGTGAAGGTGATGTTGTTTAGGGCAAGGGGAATGTTTAAGGAGCTTATTACAAAGAGTTATCCAGAATTGTATTAGGAAGAGTTGATATGAAAGAGAAGAATAAGAAAGAAGTATTGGACGACAAGCAGTGGATAAAATCGATGATGGAGTCGGCACGCAAAGAACCATCTGAGAACTTATCTTACAGAATAATGCACGAGATAGAAACAGAACAAGCACTTACACGGGCCAGACCAAAGCTAAGCAAACAGCCTGTTGCTTCACCACTAAAAGACTTATGGATATTTGGTTTGATGTATTTTGCTTTGCTTTTAGTAGGCGGTTACTTCTATCTGCAAGGTGGCAGAGAAGCCCTATTGACAGATACTTTCCTGTGGACCTGCACCATGATTAGTGCTGTCTTTAGTTTCTACTTTCTGATAATAACAATTGATAACTCACTGCGCAAAAAACAAAAAACAAACCTTTTACATAGGAGTGATAAGAAGGTCTGATTTATAAGAGGGAATTCAAAAATGATTTGCAAAATGGTATTACCAACAAATCTTGATAATCCCTCATTTTAGGCGTTTGTATTTACTTTATTGTTAAGTTATTGACAAGCTTTATTTATCAACGCTCTGATAAATTACTTATAATAATCAATAATAAATAGCTAGGCCTCATTGTCCTGTCGCTTTAACAACTATATTTGCAATAAATAGTTTGGTTAATACGAAGATAGATAAGGCTCTTGTTTATGTATGATATTTGAGTCCACTCTGAAAATCCTAAAATGCTGATTATTAGTCTTCTTCTGCCCTTTGTCCCTGAAGGGAAGATCCTAATAATAAGCACGTTACCGAAAATTCCCTTATTGGAACTTAGGGACGGGAACTAGTGAAGTTGACCTTTTTGAGTAGACTCATATTTTAGAACTAAAAGAAACTAATAGCTTACTTCAATAAACAAAAAACCACAAGATGTGGTGCTAATAATTTAAAGCTACTTTTTATGAAAATGCCAAAGAAAATGAAACGAGTAAGAGATATTTTATTAATTACTTTGTTGCCATTATTTTTAATAGTTTGTTCTTCCACTAATGATGATGGAATTACTAAAGACCCTGAACCTCCAGTTGAGAAATCTGGTTTAAAAGAAATTAATCAACTGATAAGCAAAGCATCTAGTGGAGATGTAGTGCTTGTAGAATCTGGAACTTACTTAATTGATGGTAAAATTGCTTTTAAAAAAGGGGTTTCTTTAAAAGCAAAAGACTCTGATAATAAACCTGTTTTTAATTCAAAAAACGAAGATACAAGTAAACTTGCTGGTAGTGGGCTCAATATTATGGATTACACTACAGAGCTATCTGATGTTACAATTGATGGTATTGTGTTTCACAATATTGGTTTAAATATTAAGGGCGATAATGTAAGTGCGAGAAATATAGTTGTAAAAAACTGTGTTTTTGATTATGGAGAAAGGATAGCAGGTACTGATAAAAAAAACTATCAAGATAAATACTTGAATTTTGCTTATGTGGAAAATGTGTTAGTTGAAAATTGTGATTTTCTTAGAAGGAATGGCATTAGAGGTAGCGGAAGGGGTGTTCAAACATCATACACTAAGAATGCCACTATCAGAAATAATCGTTTTGGAGGTGAAAATCCAGAAGTCACAGGTTTTTTTGTTTGTGCTATTAATGATAGAGGAACAAATTCTTTAATAGATGGAAATATAATACACAAGTCTTTTGCTTTAACTAACCTAGATCATATAGATCATGGTATATATGCTGTAGATTTTAATGGTCTTGTAATTAGCAATAATACTATAACAGGATGGCCAAGAAATGGAGCTGGTGGTTCAATAAAAGCACGAAATGGACAAAGTCTTGTGATAGAGGATAATGTTTTTAATACTAGTGGAATTATAATGTACACTTATGAACATAACAAAATTCAACAGCATTTTAAAGACGTTATAGTTAGACGAAATATTATTAATATGGAGGGGGAGAGTGATTATAAAAATAATGTTCTACATAATGGAATAGGTTACTATACTGACTTTGCCTCTGTGGATGGAAATGAAGAATCTATTAGAATAGAATCAAACACAATTAATAATGGCTATGTTCATTTGATTAACGCAAGAATAAATACAGATAGATTTAACATGAATGGCGGTGGGGTGTTTAATAATATAGCAGAGGCTTATATTCTGAAGGAGGGCATTAATCATTCAGGTAATACTGGAGAAGTCAAATATGAGTGATTAGTTGTCAATATATAAAAGGCCAATTAATATATAAAAGCCTATATTTGGATAATATCTAAATATGGGCTTTTTCTGCTTGTGACTATTAGGATTTCAAAATGTGCTATTTATAAGCGTATTTTGATAGATCTGAATAGTTTTCAGTGTTTTATTTTTAACTGCCACAATTGATAACTCTTTGCGTAAGAAAACAAAAAAGCTTCGGCATCGTTGTGATGAAAAGCTTTTAGATATAGTTTAAATCAATAGATATATTTTACTCTTCTGCGAGAAGTTGCTCTCGAGCTTGTGCTAATATCTCCTCAGATTTACCTGATGGGAATCTTAAATCGAGAGATTGGAGCTTCTCTAAAATTATACTACCTATAGCAACACGGGCAAAATACTTTTTATCTGCTGGAATCACATACCATGGCGCATATTCTTTTGATGTTTTCTGTAGCATTTCTTCATAGGCTGTTTGATACTTGTTCCATTGCGCTCTTGCTTCTAAGTCGGCTTTATTAAACTTCCAATTTTTGTTTGGATTGTCTAATCGTGAAAGCAAACGTTTTTTCTGTTCGTCTTTTGATAGGTGTAAAAAGAATTTGAGTATGTGTGTACCGTTTTGGTGGAGATGTTTCTCAAAATTATTTATCTGCTCGTAGCGATTTTCCCAAAATTGGGCATCAATTTTATCAACTGAGTCAATACCAGGAATGTTTTCATTTAATATAAAACTAGGATTCACCTTTGTAGCCAATACATTTTCGTAGTGTGAACGGTTGAATATTTCTATCATTCCTCTTTTGGGCAAAACTTTGTAGTGTCGCCACAAGTAGTCGTGGCTAAGCTCTTTTTTTGAGGGGGTCTTAAAGTTATGCACCCTGCACCCTTGAGGGTTGATACCCGACATTACATGGCGTATTGCGCCATCTTTCCCCGCAGTATCTGGAGCTTGTAAAACAATAAGCAGAGAGAAGCGGCTGTCTGCATAAAACACGCGTTGAATCTGTTTGAGTTCTTTGGTATTACTTTTGAGTTCAACTTTTGCACTTTTCTTTTTAAAACCTCCAGATTCGTTAGTTGAATACTTTTTTAAGTCTACTGAAGATTTTCCGGATACTCTAAACTGGTTGTAATTGTAATTCATATTACTATGTTTTTTAGTATTGACAATCCTCACTTTCTAATATCTATTCGAAGGTTAGCTGTCTGTCAGTATTTTATTGTAAAGCTTATCATTGCTTATAACTTCCAAACCTTTTGAGAATATATCGTCAATGTCATTTATAATTCTATAGAATGCCGAGGAGTCGTATAAATCTCTTGCAATAAGCGCTTTCATTTGAGTGAGAATTAATTTTACAGACTTTTCAAAATCCTCATCGTTCCACTCTATATCTTCTTGTTGTGCTTTATCTTTCATTTTTTCAACTATTTCAGATGAAATGGTGTAGTTATTTTTGAATGCTTCAATAGTAGGGTAGTTGTGTAGCAGTTGTTTGCGATTATTATCTACTTCTTGAATGGTTAATCTATTAATAATCCCTTTTGCAATTAATTGACGGTGTAATGATGATGCATCAGTTGTGTCAATAGGCACAAAAACATCGGGCATAATTCCACCTCCACCATAAACCGTACGTTTGCTTACAAGTGTAGCATATTTTAGAGAATCGGGAAACTGGATGCTATCTGCATTCATCATTTCGCCATGTTTAAAGCGGTTGATAAAATCTGAGTTATATGCATCTAATTCACCACCATTGTATGGTTTTTGTATTCCTCTTCCAGTTGGGGTGTAGTAGCGGGCAACAGTTAGTCTAATCATTGTTCCGTCTGTAAGTGGAAGTTGTCGCTGAACCAATCCTTTGCCAAATGTGCGGCGACCCACAATCACTCCACGATCCCAATCTTGTATTGCACCCGAAAGGATTTCGCTGGCGGATGCCGATCCCTCGTTAACTAAAATAACTAATTTGCCTGACTTAAACTCTCCTTTTGAAGTCGAATTTAATGTCATTCGCGGTTGGTTCTTGCCTTCGGTGTAAACCAGTAATTTATCTTTGCCTAAAAACTCATCGGCAATGTCGGTAGAAGTGCCTAGTATGCCTCCTCCATTGCCTGTGAGGTCTACAATAAGGTTGTTCATACCTTTTGTCTTTAAGCTAACCAAGGCTTCGTGAAATTCTTTATAAGAAGTTACCCCAAATCTACTTAAACGGATATACCCAGTATCATTATTTACCATGTACGATGCATCTATACTATATATAGGTATTTTGTCGCGTATTATTCTAAATTCAGTGAGACCATCTACACCTTTACGTAGTATTTTTACTGCTGCTGTTGTTCCTTTCTTTCCTCTTAGCTTAGAAATAATATCTCTGTTTGTTAGTTTCTGACCAGCAATTAAAGTATCGTTTACATAAATAATTTTATCACCTGGCATAATGCCAACTTTCTGTGATGGACCTCCCGAAATTACTTCCATTACATATACAGTGTCTGTAAGCATATTGAAGGAGATACCTATCCCATCAAAATTGCCTTGCAATGGCTCATTCATTTCTTTCACTTCTTCTTTATTTAGATAAGAAGAATGTGGGTCAAGTTCTTTTAGCATGTTACGTATAGCGGCTTCTGTGATCTCTTCAGTATTTACATCGTCAACATAAAGGTCTTTTATCAATCGTATTGTACGATCTAATTTAACTGCATCAGGACCTAGTCTTAATTGAGATTGTGCTGAAAAGAAAACGGAGAAAAATAATATGATTGAGAATAATCGAATTTGCATCTGTGTAATATTAATTAATGATAAAAAATGAGGAGATTGAGTTGGCTCTGTTTTTTGAGTATAATCAATCAATCTTTAATCCTTTGGGTATAAACTCACTCACATCGTGTCCGTATTGCATCAATTCGCGAACAACTGTAGAACTGATATGAGAGAGAGGTGGCTCTGTAAACAATACAAACGTTTCAATTCCAGAAATAGTTCTATTCATGTCGGCAATTGACTTCTCGTATTCAAAATCAATTACCGATCTCACCCCTCTCAGTATAAAGTTTGCACCAACTTTGTTTGCAATGTCAATAGTGAGTGTGTTGTAGCTCTCAACTCTTATAGAAGGATTGTCTGCATACAAATTGCTTATCATTTGTATGCGTTTTTCTATAGAGAAGAAAGATTTCTTAGATTCGTTCACTCCAATAGCAATCACAATTTCGTCCATTAGGGTTAATCCTCTTTTCACTAGCGACTCGTGTCCTACAGTAAATGGATCAAAAGTTCCAGGGAACAGTGCAATACGTTTTTTGTCTTGCGGGTTCTTTTTCAATGAAAGCTTTGAGCTTTCTTTATTATGATTTGTGTGTTGCATACGAAACAAATTGTTTAGAGCTTTGAAAGGCTTATAATGAAGCTAATTAAAAGCTGGATATTACCTAATTAAACTATTTAGGAATCTTGATCAAGTAGAACCAAGTTGTCTATAATAAAGTTTTGACGCTCCATCGTGTTCTTACCCATATAGAACTCTAATAAATCTTTTATTAAGTCCTCTTTACGCATTGTTACTTTGTCTAAACGTATATCTTCACCAATAAAATGGGCAAACTCATCTGGAGAAATCTCACCCAATCCCTTAAAACGAGTAATCTCTGGATTTGGACCAAGTTCTTTTATTGCTGCTGTTCGCTCTTCATCATTATAACAGTAAGTTGTTTTTTTCTTATTTCTCACTCTAAAGAGTGGGGTTTGAAGAATAAAAACATGATTCTTTTTTATTAAGTCTGGGAAGAATTGCAAAAAGAAAGTAAGCAAAAGTAGACGAATATGCATACCATCTGTATCGGCATCAGTTGCTATAATTATCCTGTTATAGCGTAATCCATCCATTCCATCTTCAATGTTTAATGCTGCTTGCAAAAGATTGAACTCCTCGTTCTCGTAAACAACTTTTTTGGTTAATCCAAAGCAATTTAAAGGCTTACCACGTAAGCTGAAAACAGCTTGAAGATTAGGGTTCCTGCTTTTTGTGATTGATCCACTAGCTGAATCACCCTCAGTTATAAATATTGATGACTCTTCACGCATATCTCCCTTGCTATCGTTGTAGTGAATGCGACAGTCGCGTAGTTTCTTGTTATGAAGATTAGCTTTTTTTGCGCGTTCACGTGCTAATTTAGTAACACCTGCAATAGCTTTTCTTTCTTTCTCAGAGTCTAAGATTTTCTTTTGCAGTATTTCCGAACTCTGAGGTGTCTTATGTAAATAGTTGTCAAGTTCACGCTTAAGGAAATCTCCAATAAATTTATTTATGGTAATTCCGTCGGGTGATACTTCTCTAGAGCCCAACTTTGTTTTTGTTTGAGATTCAAATACCGGTTCTTCAACCTTTATACTTATTGCGGCTACCATGCCACTTCGGATGTCAGAAAATTCAAAGTTCTTATTGTAGAACTCTCTTATAACACGGGCTGTAGCTTCTCTAAACACAGTTAAGTGTGTTCCTCCCTGTGTTGTGTGTTGTCCATTTACAAAAGAGTAGTACTCCTCGCCATATTGATTGGTGTGAGTAATGGCTACTTCAATATCTTCACCATGCAAATGAATAATGGGATAGAGAATTTCGTCTGTTAAGTTCTCGTTGAGTAGGTCTACTAAACCATTTTTTGAAAAATACTTTTTGTCGTTGAACGTAATTGTCAAACCTGTATTCAGGAATACATAGTTTTTGAGTAGAGGCTCAATGTGTTCTTCTCTGTATTGGAATTCACCAAAAATTGTTTCGTCAGGAATAAATTTCACTAAGGTACCATTGTGCTCGGTCGAAGTTTCTAATTCTGACTCTTTGATTGTGTAACCTTTTTCAAAAGTTACAAATTTAGCCTTCTTCTCTCTATAGCTCTCTATCAAAAAATTAGAAGATAATGCATTAACTGCTTTTATACCAACACCATTTAACCCTACAGATTTTTTAAAAGCTTTTGAATCGTACTTTGCACCAGTATTCATTTTAGAGGCTACGTCTTTTACCTTGCCTAAAGGTACTCCACGTCCGTAATCTCGTATAGTTACAGTTTTACCTTCTATCTTAACATCGATTGTTTTGCCGTAACCCATCATGTGCTCGTCAATAGAGTTGTCTAGCACTTCTTTTAAAAGTACATACACTCCATCGTCAGACGATGATCCATCGCCTAACTTGCCTATGTACATACCGGGGCGTCGGCGAATGTGCTCTTTCCAGTCTAATGTTACAATATTTTCTTCTTGATAGTTTCCCTTTTGAGGTTCTATTGATTTGTTATCTATTTCGTTCACGATATATTTCCTACACCTTTCGTTATTAGTTAATTTACTTTGTGCACACTATAATTCCTTTATGTATGCTCTGCGTTTTTTGTGTTGTTCAACTTCTAATCCGTCCCACATCGATTGCACACGGTTGTTTAGCTCTAGTTCAGGGTTGCTTTCGGCAACCTCAAAACCAAGTTTATTTGCAGAAAGAACAAATTCTTTAAATATTAGCGCATTTACACCTTTGCCTTGATATTCTGGGTCAACTCCAATCAATAGTAAGTCTAAAACTTTATTGTTATTACTTTTTAATGCACGGTAGAAGTGGTACCATCCGGCAGGCATAAATTTACCTTTAGCTTTTTGTAGTGCTTCAGCTAAACTAGGTAGTCCTATTCCAAAGCCTATAAGTTTATGATCTTCTTCTCTCAACACAAGAGTGAGGAACTCTAATCGAAGCATCGGGATATACATGTTTAGATAGTAATCTATCTGCTTGTCGCTCAATTCTACATATCCGTAAAGATTTTTGTAAGCTTTATTCAAAAGCTCGAAAATACCTCTAGCATACGGTTGTAAGTCCTTTTTACTGCTGAATCGCTTTGCAATTAAGCCAAATCTTTTTTGCACTACTTTTGCAACCCGATCTATTCGCTCTGGCACTTCTTTGGGTATAGAAATAAGATACTCATTCCAATCTTGATCTTTAACGTAGCCCATGCGCTCAAGGTGGGTTTTGTAATACGGGTAACTATAGCTAGTTAGCATAGTGGAAATTTGATCATATCCTTCTATAAGTAACCCTTCATGATCTAAATCTGTAAAGCCCATAGGACCATGAATATGTGTCATTCCTTTATGTCTTGCCCATGCTTCTGCTGTGCTAAAGAGCTTATTGGCAACTTCTGCATCATCTATAAAATCTACAAAACTGAAACGTGCATATTTCTGATCCCATATTTCATTGCCTTTGTAATTTATGATTGCTGCAATACGTCCTGCAATTTCTCCGTTTTTATAAGCAAGGAAATACTCAGCTTCACAATGGTCAAATGCTGGATTCTTGTCTCTATTTAGGGTTGCAAACTCATCATAAATTAATGGAGGTACGTACTGTTCGCAGCCTTTATATAAGTTGATGTTGAAATAAATAAACTTCTTTAATAGAGATTTATCGTCGACTTTTTTTATAACTATTGACATGTATTCTTGATTTCTTGTTAGTTAAATAAGCTTAAGAATGTTGTCTTGGAAAAGGAATTGAGAACATTCAATTTAATCATTTCAATGTATAACAAAGATACACTATTTTTTTTAATGCGTAAAGGTAACATTTTTCTAAGTTTGAACCCAATTGAAGATAAGAAATAATAAAGCCGATTATCACTAAAAAAGTAAATCGGCTTTATTATATTTCTATTATATTGAAAAGAAAAAATTATTTCATTTCAATTCCATCTTTCAAGTCTATTTCATTTCCATCTTTGTCGTAAAATTCATATTGCAAAAAACCGAAGTCTTGATTTGCTATTATTTTTAACCCTGGGGTATTATATTTTTTACGCCATTTTCTTTTCACTGAAAATAAACCTTGTTGTATAAACGCTGCAACATAGGGATGTATGTGCAGACTAAATCTCTTCACTCCTAAATTCTTTACTAGATATTCAATTTTGCCCTCAAGTGTGTCTGTAAATAAAATTGAAGATTTTATTTTACCTTTTCCTAAACAAGTAGGGCAGTCTTCGCTGGTGGCAATTTCCATTTCTGGTCTTACACGTTGTCGTGTAATTTGCATTAGTCCAAATTTACTTAACGGCAGGATGTTGTGTCTTGCTCTATCTTTGGCCATAAACTCTTGCATCTTTGCTAAGAGTTTATTGCGATGATCGCCCTGAGACATATCGATGAAGTCGATAACAATTATTCCTCCCATATCTCTAAGTCTTAGTTGTCTTGCTATCTCTTCAGCTGCAGCTACATTTACCTCAAATGCACTGTCTTCCTGACCTAATGTTGACTTGTTTCGGTTGCCACTGTTCACATCAATAACATGTAATGCTTCTGTATGTTCTATAATAAGATAAGCACCTTTTTTGAATGTAACAGTTTTACCAAAAAGAGATTTTACTTGTTTGGTTACACCAAAGTTATCAAATATTGGCTGAGCTCCGTTAT
>CAZIUT010000010.1:0-13502 GCA_964542545.1 uncultured Dysgonomonadaceae bacterium
GATGCATCATTATTCAAAACACAATTCGCTTGCGAAGTTAAGAATTTTGATCCATTAGAACATTTTGATAGAAAAGAGGCGAGAAAACAAGATAGGTATTCACAACTAGCAATTACTGCTGCTAAAGAAGCAATAGAAGATTCTGGTCTGGATTTCGAAAAGGAAAACCTAGATAGAATTGGTGTTATCTTCTCAGCTGGTATTGGTGGTATTAAAACCTTTGAAGATGAAGTAGGGTATTACGCAATGAACAAAGAAAAGGGACCTAGATTTAATCCTTTCTTCATTCCGAAAATGATAGCAGATATTGCCACAGGCCACATCTCTATGATTTATGGACTGCGTGGCCCCAACTATGCTACGGTATCTGCCTGTGCCTCATCAACCAACGCTATTGCCGATGCTTATAATCTTATTAGATTGGGCAAAGCAAATGCTTTTGTTACAGGAGGCGCAGAAGCGGCTATAACAGATGCAGGTGTAGGTGGTTTTAATGCAATGCATGCAATCTCTACTCGCAATGAGTCGCCTGAAACTGCCTCAAGACCTTTTAGTAAAAGCCGTGATGGTTTTGTTATGGGCGAAGGTGCTGCATCTCTTATATTAGAGGAGTATGAACATGCCAAAGCTCGTGGAGCAAAAATTTATGCTGAGGTAATAGGGGCAGGAATGTCTGCTGACGCATATCATTTAACTGCTTCACATCCTGATGGATTAGGTGCTAAGCTTGTAATGAGAAATGCTTTGGAAGATGCAGAAATGCAACCAGAAGACATTGATTACATAAATGTGCACGGTACATCTACTCCTGTAGGAGACGTTTCTGAGATAAAAGCTATACTAGATGTTTTTGGTGAACATAGTTACCAATTAAACATTAGTGCTACAAAATCTATGACAGGCCATCTTCTTGGTGCTGCTGGAGCAATTGAAGCTCTCTTTAGTGTTTTATCCATTAGAGATCAAATTGTGCCACCTACAATCAATTTTGAAGAGGGTGATGAAGATCCTGAAATCGATTATAAGTTGAATTTTACATTCAACAAACCACAGAAGAGAGAAATACGTGCGGTTTTATCAAATACATTTGGATTTGGAGGACATAACGCAAGCGTAATATTAAAGAAATACACAGAGTAAATGTGATAAAAAAACTATATAAAAAATTAAGGGCTATTCCTAGAAAAGGGAAAGAGCCCTTTTTTACATTCTATAAGATGGTGGGGTTTTATCCTCATGACATCTCCTTATATCAACAGGCTGTAGCACATAAATCATCGTCCATTAGGCTAAGCAATGGTAAATGGGTAAATAACGAACGCCTAGAGTTTTTAGGTGATGCTATTTTAGATGCTATTATTGCTGATATATTGTACAAAGAGTTTGAAAATAAAAAGGAGGGATTTCTCACTAATATGCGCTCACGCATTGTGCAGCGCGAGACAATGAACAAGCTGGCTGTAGAATTGGGCCTTGAGAATTTGTTGGTAACATCAACTCGTAATGTTGCACACAATACAAATATGTATGGTGATGCGCTTGAAGCTCTTATTGGTGCAATATACTTAGACCAAGGTTATAGAGTGGCTAAAAAATTTGTATTTAATACTCTTATTGAAGAACATCTAGATTTTGAAGATGTTGTGAAAACTGAAATTGATTTTAAATCAAGATTAATTGAGTGGGGGCAAAAAAACAAACTAGAAGTTAGGTTTGATGTTACTGATTCATATTACGACTCCAATCATAACCCAATATTCCATTCAAGTGTTCTTATAGCCGATATTGAGTCGGGTGAGGGTGTTGGGTACTCAAAAAAAGAATCTCATCAGAAGGCAGCTGAGAAGGCTTTGAGAAAGATTGAAGAAGATATCGATTTTCAGAATAAATTGCTTAATTCAACTTTAGAAAATGAGGTTGATGATTTAGAAACGCTAAAACCTCTTGATTTAAACTAGATACAAGTATTTTCTTATACCTTGCAAAATAAAAACTCCTTTTCTGATAAAGAAATGGAGTTTTTGTTTTATACATATCTAGTGTATATTTAATTTCATTATTTTTTTATGTTTGCATTGTTGATTTCTACAAACCTTTTAAACAAATGCAGATATAACCAATCGCCCCCCCCATATATTAAGTTATTTTAAAAAAGTTGGGCTAGTTGCACCCATTTATTCATTTAATGATAAACTTAATAGAACTGCTTAAATTATTATTTTTATTTCAAATGAAAGAACAGTTAAATCAAAGATATATGTGAGCAATACATATAATATAGACAAAGTGTTAGTTGAACTCGAGTTTGAAATGTAAAATCATGCGATAGTTTAATCGTTGCTCACACCAAATGAAACACCTATACGTTTGCCTTGTATAACTAAATTGTTGTCAGGCGTAACTAGTCGTAGTTTACCAGCAACTTCTGAAAGTGGAACATCGCTAATTTCTCGTCCTTTAACAGACACCATTCTTCCGAACTTACCTTCATGTATTAGTGTACTTGCTCTGCCACCTAATTCTGTGCCAAGAGTTCTGTCGAACGGAGAGGGAGAGCCACCTCTTTGAACATATCCTAACACTGTTTCGCGAGTTTCGATACCTGTCTCTTTTTCAATATGATGAGCAAAGAAACTTGCTGGACGCATTTTGCTTCCATGAATTTCAATCCCTTCAGCAACTGCAACGATAGAGTATGGTTTTCCCATTTTCAATCGTTCATTTATTTTATCAATAACAACTTTCATATTATATCCCAATTCTGGAAGAAGTATAATATCTGCACCTCCAGCCATTCCACTATTTAGAGTAATCCATCCTGCGTGATGACCCATTAGCTCAATCACCATTACTCGCCTATGTGAACTTGCCGTAGAGTGAAGCCTATCTATAGCTTCTGTGGCAATACCCACTGCTGTGTCAAAGCCAAAAGTTATATCAGTTCCATAGATATCGTTGTCTATTGTTTTTGGAATACCAACAACATTTAGTCCTATTTCCGAAAGCATCCAAGTAGTGCGTTGTGTACCGTTACCGCCAATGCAAACTAAGCAATCGAGACCTAATTCATGATATGCTTTCTTAATTATTTTACGATCTTCCTCATCGGGAGAATTGATTAGTTTCCGAAACACTTTTTCTCGTGCTGTACCCAATATAGTGCCGCCTAAATTCAGAATTCCTGAGAGAGTGCGTTCTGTAAGTGTAGAAATATCTTTATGTAATAATCCAGAAAAACCATTATGAATACCAATTACTTCCATACCATAATGGTTAATTGCTGTTTTTCCGACTCCTCTGATGGTTGCATTTATGCCGGGGCAGTCGCCGCCTGATGTGAGTATACCGATTTTCATGTGATTATATTTTAATAATTAATGATTATATATACAAAGAAAGTAAAAAAAAGTTGTTTTGTGAAAGTTTTCTATCTCTTTTGATATTGCTTTATTCTTGTTCTAATTAATAATCTATCAATTCGATAACCGATCATATATTAATTTTGCTGCTTTACTCGAAGCGTCTTCTGCTCCTAGTTCTTTCTGAATCTCTTGATATTGGCTTAGCATGTTTTGCCGATACTCAGGGTCGAATAGTAGCTTTTCTGTTTCGTCGTGAATGTTTTCTATGGTGAAGAACTTTGCAAAGAGCTCTCTAACTACCTTCTTGCCCGCAATAAGGTTTACTAAAGATATATAAGGGGTGTTCAACAAATTCTTAAACGCCCAATATGCCAGTTTTGGTGCAGGTGTTTTGTAGCAAACTACTTGTGGCACATTCAGTAAAGCAGCTTCAAGTGTTGCTGTTCCAGATGTAACAAGTGATGCATTTGCTTGAGCTAATATATTGTATGTTTGCCCGAAGATTAATGTGGCATTTTTTCCATTGAGGATTTTATCGTAGAAGTTCTCATCAATGCCTGGTGCTCCTGCTATAACCACTTGGTGACTTTTAAACACTTCTATTGCTTTAATCATTGAAGGTAGATTATCTTCAATTTCTTGTTTTCTACTACCTGCAAGTATTGCTATTATGGGTCTGTCGTCAAGTTTGTTTAATTTTATAAACTCGTCGAATGTTTGGTTGCTATTTTTTCTTCTCCTAATTGCATCAACAGTGGGGTTCCCTACATAGCTAACGGGATAGTTGTGTTTTTTGTAAAAGTCTACCTCAAACGGCAATATGCAGAGCATTTGATCTACGTATTTCTTAAATGATTTTATGCGATACTCTTTCCATGCCCATATTTTTGGTGATATGTAGTATGTAACACTTATGGATGTGTGTAACTTAAGATATTTCGCTATTTTTAAATTGAAACCAGGATAGTCAACTAAGATTACTACATCTGGTGAAAATTCAACAATATCTTTTTTGCAAATCTCAAGGTTGCGTAAAATTGTTTTAAGATTAAGCAATACTGGTAAAAAACCCATAAAAGCAAGCTCTCTATAGTGTTTCACTAATGTACCCCCTATTTGTTGCATTAGGTCGCCACCAAAGAAACGAAAATCTGCATTTTCATCCTTTTCTTTTATCGCTTGCATAAGGTTAGAAGCATGTAAATCTCCAGAAGCCTCCCCTGCAATAAGATAATATTTCATATGTGTGATTTGTTTTTTTAGGTAGCGTTTATAACAGCTTGATTTCTATTTTGTAAAAATCTCTTCTTCCCAATGTTTTAATTGGTCAATTGTTTCGTAGTGAGTCATATCAACTTTTACTGGCACTATTGACGCGTATCCATTTGCAAGCGCCCACTCATCACTTTGCTTGTTTTCCTTTTCCCAATTAGTAAAAGAGCCAGACATCCAATATATATCATTTTGCATAGCATCTTTTGATGCATAAAATTCATTTGTCCATTTGCCTTTAGTTTGCGAGGAAATCTGAATACCTTTAACATCACCTTTTGGAACATTTACATTTAAGCACATATCTTTGGGTAGGCTTTCTTTCCAAATGTTTTGAGCAATCTTAGTTGCAATCATTCCGCTTTGCGAGAAGTCTGCATCAGAGTGAAAGTCGCAAAGCGACATCCCTACTGAAGGAATTCCATATATACAGCCCTCAATGGCAGCTCCCATTGTTCCAGAATATAGCACGCTTATAGCAGCATTAGATCCATGATTAATGCCAGAGAAAATCATATCGGGCTTTTTGTCTAAAACGCTCATTGCAAGTTTGATACAATCAACAGGGGTTCCGTTACAAATATATGTTGTTACATTCTCTTCTTTTTTATATAAAAAATAGCGTAAAGGATTTATTGATGTAATTGCACTTGACATACCCGATTGAGGTTGATCTGGAGCAAATACTATAATGTCTGCAATATCTTTTAGATATGTAGTAAGGGTGCGTATGCCCTTTGCTCTATATCCATCATCATTGGTTATAAGAATTAGGGGTCTTTTATTTTCCATCATATATTTTTCTTTTTTCATATTAGTGCAAAAATACTAATTTATAGTCATCTATCTTTATCCATAAATGTTATATAATGGTTAAATCAAGATAAATGAAACTCTTTAAACATTAAAACAAGAATAGCATCAAATTAAATATTGTATCTTTAATGTTATATTAGCAACTAAAATTAAATTAGAAATGAAAAAAACAACTCTTTTTCTTGTATTTGTATTTTTTGCATCACTCACTTTTGCAAAAGAAGTGAAGCCTGTGAAAAATGTAATTCTCATGATTCCTGATGGAACATCTATAGGAGTATACTCCGCGGCACGATGGTATAAAGTTTTTAATAATATGGGAAACAATCTTCATGTAGATCCTTATTTTACAGGAACTGTATCCACATTTTCCTCAAACGCCCCTATTGGAGATTCAGCTCCCACAACTTCTTGTTACATGACTGGTATACCTGCACGTTCTGGAAATGTGTCAATATATCCAGTACACGATCCTGGTAATGATTTATATCCTATCGATTCAACAATGGCTTATCAGCCACTAGCTACTATACTTGAAGCTTCGAGAATTGAAATGAATAAAGCTACAGGATTGGTTGTAACATGTGAGTTTCCTCATGCAACACCTGCAGATTGTGCAGCGCACCATTACAATCGTGGTAATTATAGTGCTCTTGCACCTCAAATGGCTTATCAGAATCTTGACGTGATGTTTGGGGGTGGTAATAAAATTTTGACTGACGACATTAAGCAACATTTTCAGAACAATGGTACAACACTTATTCAAGACGATAGGAATGCAATGCTAGACTACAAAAGCAACAATCCTGTTTGGGCTCTTTTCCATAGTAGAGCGTTACCATACCATATTGATCGTAATCCAGAAGTTACGCCATCATTGGCCGAAATGACAGAGAAAGCAATAGATATTCTTTCAAAGAAAGAGAATGGCTTTTTCTTAATGGTAGAAGGTAGTCAGGTAGATTGGGCTGCACACGGGAATGATCCTGTAGGAATTATTACAGAGTATATTGCTTTTGATGAAGCAGTGGGCAAAGCAATTGATTTTGCAAAGAAAGATGGTGAAACTGCTGTTGTTATATTATCAGACCATGGCAATAGTGGCATTACAATAGGCAAAGCCGAGTGTAAGGGATATGATAAACTAACGTTGGAACAACTATTTGGAGAGGTATCTAAATATAAACTTACTGCATCGGGTATAGAGCAGAAGCTTATAGATGTTGAACCTGAAGATATGAAGGCTGAGTTCAAAAAGCATACAGATATAGATCTTACAGACGATGAGTTGAATAGTTTGCTTTCTTCTCGAAACTATAAAGAGGGCAATTATATGGAAGTGGCAAACAGTCCAAATCTGAGAAACAATATTATCAATTTAATGAATTCGAAAATGTGCTTTGGCTTCACAACTGGTGGTCACACTGGCGAAGAGGTGTTGCTTGCAGCTTATCACCCCGATGGAGATGTGCCAATGGGGCATCTTAAAAACACAGAGATAAATGATTACCTATTCAAAGTGTCAGGCTTGAAAACTCCTCTTCCAGATTTGACTCAGCGTATTTTTGCAAAACATAAAGAGGTGTTTGCTGGCATGGAATATACTATTGAAAACAAAGATGCTGATATTCCTGTATTGATTGTGAAAAACAAAACGAAAACTTTGAGAATACCAGCATTCTCTTCAGTAGCCACCCTTAATGGTAAATCGTTCGATTTAGGTTCGGTTACTGTCTATATAGATAAGAACGACACTTTTTATTTACCAAGCAATTTGGCAGAAAAGCTAAACTAATCTTTATGCTATGCATAGTCTTAAAAGCCCACATCAGTGGGCTTTTTTTATTCTTATTTTTTGGAACTTTCTATAAAACCTTTAAATGAGATTGCTTGTCTATCATGGTCGTTTACATTTAGTTGTGCTTTACCATTGCTCCACAAGTTAAAATAGAGTATTATGGGCCTAGATGTATCTTTTGTTTTAATTGTAACAAACCATTCACCATCTTTCTCTCCTTTTTTAGTTTCATATTCAAAATCAGTACTTTCAAATTTTATTCCTCCTTCACTCAAGTTTAAAGGCGCTTTATAAGCCCTGCCATAGTAAGGCAAATAAGATTTAATGGTATCGCGAGTAACAATAACATCGTATACCGATGATAAGTAGATAGATTGATAGTTTTGGGGGTAGGCATAGTTAGCAACGAACTTGAAATCTAAATTCAATACTTGCTCATCTATTAACCTTGCTTTATCTGCTTTTTCTATTGCCGTCTGTGTTGTTCCACAACTTATTAAAAATGCACTAAGTGTAATGATAATAGTAAGAATTGTAAGTTTGTTATTGTGTTTCATGTATACTTCCCTTTTGTTAGTTGTTTAATCTTTATCATTTAAACAACTAAAACACCATTTTGTTATAATACTTTAGAGAAAATGAAGCGGGTTCCCAATTAAGAAGTTGGTATAGTAAAGAATTAAGCAGATAAAAACAATGATAAATAAATATACTCCCTGTTTTTTATTGATATGCGAGAAGTAGTGCGCTGCAATAAAAGAGATCATAATAATTATTTGAAATATAAAGAAAAATGTTTGTTGCCAATAGAAAAAATGGAGTATAATACTAATAACTGCAATTAAAATTATAAACGAAAGAGTTTTTTGTGTAATTACGCGTTCACGTCTGAAAACTTGTATGTCTAATACTATTAAAACTGTTGTAATTAGTGCAAATAAGGCTATTCCTCCCCATTGTATAATGGTGTATTGAGGTACAGATACACTCAGCTTGCTTAGGTGTATGAAAGTTGGGAGAAATGATTCTAAATTGTGGAACAAAAAGTAAAATCCAGCTACATTCCATAGAACTAGTAAAACCCCTAGCATTAGAGCAATAAAAGATTTTGTTTTGAATCCATGCATTGTCTTTTCTCCATACCACCATAAAGGCAAAAAGGCCAACGCAAAAACCTGAAATGTTGCAGCAATAGCAATTAAAATGCCAGATCTAAATGCAAAGTTGCGAGGTGATTGGTGCTGATAAGACTCTATTAAAGGAAAGAATGATAAGAGTATAAAAATAGTGCTTATATAATTTGGAGACATTCGCAGAAGTAGTGGATGTATGCTTAATAGGAACAGTACTAGTGCAAAAGGGAGTGATGTTCTGAAACGCATTAAAGTGAAACGCGTATTTAGCTCGGCAAAAATAAAGGCTATAATAAATATAGAAAGTGTGCTTGCTAGCAGTGATATCCAGTCATTTGAAAATACTGGAGAAATAGTTTGCCATACAAGGCTTGTTTGATAATGGTGGTGTTTAATGCCAACGGATAAAAACAATCCAAGACGCATGCATATAACAATAAGCGTTGAAATAATGGTTGCGAAGCGCGACTCCACTAAGATGCTTCTAAATCTTTTGGATATTTTATGCATTACACTATACTTTTTTGCTTGGAAAATAATTTATATTATTTAGTAGAGATTATTCTATATGTAACATCTTCACAGTATAGAAATGAATGGCTCTATTAAATAATTTTCAATTTATATTTCTAAATATCAAAACCAATATCTTTTCGATAATATTTTTTGTCATAAGTAATTGATTCGGCAGCTTTAAATGATTTCTCTAATGCCTCATGTTTTGTTTTCCCTAAAGAAGTAAGAGCCAGCACTCGTCCACCCGTTGTGTATATACTTCCTTCTTTGTTTATAGTGCCTGCATGAAAAACCAAGGAGTCTTTGACTTTAGTTAAACCTTCGATTTTTTTATTTTTTTCATATCCTTCAGGATATCCGCCAGATACTAACATTACAGTTGCAGCCCAACGCTTATCTATAGTAATTTCTTTTTCATGAAGGTTGTTATTCGCTACACCTTCAAGAAGATCCACTAGGTCAGACTTAATACGAGGTAGTACAACTTCTGATTCGGGATCGCCCATCCTCACATTATACTCTATTACAAAAGGTTCGTTGTCTACAGATATTAAACCAATAAAAATAAATCCTTTATACTCTATATTCTCTTTAATTAGTCCTTTTACTGTTGGCTCTATAATTCTTTCCTTTACTTTGCTCATAAAAACATTGTCAGCAAAAGGAACCGGCGATATGGCTCCCATACCTCCAGTGTTCAGTCCTGTATCTCCCTCACCAATGCGTTTGTAGTCTTTTGCTATTGGTAATATTTTATATGACTTGCCATCTGAGAGCACAAATACGGAACATTCTATACCCGATAGAAATTCTTCTATCACAACTGTTTGACTAGCTGCACCAAACATGCCCGAAAGCATTCTGTTTAAGACGTTAATCGCATCGGTTCGTTCGTTTAAAATTATAACACCCTTGCCAGCTGCCAACCCATCAGCTTTTAACACATAAGGTGGTGACAGTGTTTCTAGAAAGCTAAATCCTTCATCAATATTTTCCTTTGTGATGCTTTTGTATCTAGCAGTGGGAATATTGTTGCGCATCATAAACTCTTTTGCAAACTTCTTGCTTCCTTCTAGTTTTGCGCCTTCTTGTGATGGCCCAATTACTGGAATATCTTTCAGCTTTGAATCATTGCGAAAGAAATCGTATATTCCACGTACTAATGGGTCTTCAGGACCAACCACTACCATGTTAATTTTTTTGTCCAATACAAACTGTTTGATGGTAGGAAAATCTGTAGTTGATATTGCTACATTTTCGCCCACCATATTTGTGCCAGCATTGCCTGGAGCAATATAAAGCTTGTTCGTTTTTTTACTTTGTTTTATTTTCCATGCCATTGCATGTTCGCGACCACCTGAACCAAGAATCAGAATATTCATGAATGCTATAAATTAATCATTAATCATCAATAATTGAGCTCACAAAGTTACTAAAAAAAACTCGAAACTGCTTATATTGCTTATATCCTTCATTAAAAAAATTATCTTTGTATAAAAAACATTGATATACATATATGATTAAAAATAGAATAACAGAGCTTTTTGGTATAAAGTATCCTATTATACAAGGAGGCATGGTTTGGTGTAGCGGATGGCGTTTAGCCTCTGCAGTTAGTAATGCGGGTGGGTTAGGACTTATTGGAGCAGGATCTATGTATCCAAATGTATTGCGTGAGCATATAGTAAAATGTAAAGCTGCAACAAGTAAACCATTTGGAGTAAATGTTCCTTTAATGTATCCTCAGATTGAAGAGCTTATGCAGATTATAATGGAAGAAGAGGTTCCTATTGTGTTTACTTCTGCTGGAAACCCAACGTTGTGGACTTCTAAACTTCAGGATAAAGGTATTAAAGTTGCTCATGTTGTGTCAAGTTCAAAATTTGCTCAAAAATCACAAGAAGCAGGTGTAGATGCTATTGTAGGCGAAGGTTTTGAAGCAGGAGGTCACAATGGTAGAGAGGAAACAACTACGCTTTCCCTTATTCCGCAGGTTCGAAGCTCGGTTGATTTACCACTTATGGCGGCAGGAGGTATTGCCTGTGGTAAAAGTATGATGGCGGCTATTGCTTTAGGTGCCGATGGTGTTCAGGTAGGAACTCGTTTTGCTTTAACACACGAGAGTTCGGCAAGTGATATATTTAAAAATCGCTGTGTGAATCTTCCTGAGGGCGATACTGTTCTCTCACTCAAAAAGGTGAGCCCAACTAGATTAATAAAAAATGATTTTTATTATCAAGTTCAAGAGTTGGAAGATAGGGGGGCTTCTGCCCAAGAACTAAGAGAATTATTAGGTCGAGGACGTGCTCGCAAAGGGATTTTCGAAGGAGATTTGGTTGATGGCGAATTGGAGATTGGGCAAGTAGCATCTATTATCGCAACCATTATATCTGCAAAGCAGGTTGTAGAAGATATGATAAATGAATTCAACAAACTATCAGATGAAATATGTAACATAAAGTTTTGATTGGTTACAGAGTTATAGTCCTGTATCATCTATGAATAATACATTTAATTTTTTAAAAAAAGCAATCTCAATAAGGTCTTTGTTATTATTTGAAACGTGATATTTGCACTAATATTGCTTAGAGAGCTTCTTTTTATTCTTAAATTGTTATATTTCATATTTAAAGTATTACTTTTGTGCTGTAAATTAAAAATATCAACAATTAGGTGCCAACATATTTGATTGAAAATGCTAAATGATAATTAATTACAGATAGGCATCGCTGTAATATATAAAAACAATAATGAAGAATTTAAGTTACTCTCTAGGCATGAGTATGGCTACTCAACTTATGCAAACAGGGTTGGAAAACCTTGATGTAGAATCTTTTGTAAAAGCTTTTACTGAAATTATGAAAAAAGAGGAGCCCGCTATGTCTTTGGAAGAGGCTTCACAACACATTCAAGAATACTTTAGTGAAAAACAAAACGAAATGTTAGAAAAGAACAAAAAAGCAGGCGAGAAGTTTTTAGCCGAAAATAAGAAAAAGGAAAATGTTGTAGAGTTACCAAGTGGTCTGCAATATGAAGTGATAACTGAAGGCAACGGAGCTATTCCAACAGCAACAGACACAGTACAGTGTCACTATCATGGAACTTTGATTGATGGCACTGTTTTTGACAGTTCAGTACAACGCGGGCAGCCTGCCGTATTTGGTGTAACACAAGTTATTAAGGGTTGGGTAGAAGCACTGCAGCTGATGCCTGTAGGATCAAAATGGAGGCTTTTTGTTCCATCAGATATGGCTTATGGCGAACAAGGTGCAGGAAATGACATTCAACCAAATGCAGCTCTTATTTTTGAAGTTGAATTACTAGGTATTCAATAATCGCTTTCTATAAACAAACACAATTTTGATAAAGATAAATAAGAAATCAAACATTTTTAGTATGAAAAAAATTAATTTATTTGCACTTTGTGCAATTATTACGGGTAGTCTGATGCTTGTCTCTTGTGGGGGCAATGTGTCAACTCCAAAAGCATCATTGAAAAATGATGTTGACTCAATCTCTTATGCTTTTGGAGTTACATTAGCAGAACAGGGTTTGACTCAGTTTTTAGAGCAATCGGGTATTATTGAAAGTTCAGCTAATTTTCAGTATGAATATCAGATGAAAATTTCTCAAACTGAAGATGCTGCAGAAAAAGAAAGTCTTGAGAAAGAATTAAAAGCGAAAATTGATGCTTTGAACAAGAAAAACGCTCCAAAGTTAAATGAGTTTTTGAAAGGATTACAAGAAGCTATTAAAGGAGGCGAAGATAAAACTGCTTACATACAAGGGCTTACTATAGGTAATCAAATATCAGAGCAAATTTTGCCAGGTGAGTCATCATTAATCTTTGCAGGCGACACAACTAAAAAGATGAAAAATGACCTGCTTATTTCAGGGCTGTTTGGTGTATTGAGAAATCAAAAACTAGCTATACCAACATCAGAAGCTGTTGAATTTATTCAAACTGAAAAAGATGGTGCACAGGCAGATGCTAAGCGTATTGCTGAAGAAGAAGGTAAAACCTTTTTAGCTGAGAATGCTAAAAGAGAAGAAGTAGTTGTATTGCCTAGTGGTCTTCAGTATGAAGTAATAAAAGAAGGAACAGGAGAAATTCCAACAGCAACTGATCAAGTAGAAGTTCACTATCACGGAACATTGGTTGATGGAACTGTCTTTGATAGTAGTATTGATAGAGGTGAACCTGCTGTGTTTGGTGTTAACCAGGTTATTCCTGGATGGACTGAAGCATTACAATTGATGCCTGTTGGATCTGAGTGGAAGGTTTACATTCCTTATGATTTAGGCTATGGTGAGCAAGGTGCTGGAGGAGATATTAAACCATACTCTACACTTATTTTTGATGTGAAGCTACTAAGTATTGGTCAATAACAACGATTATACTATATAGTACTAACGATTGATTAGAAAACTAATTACAATTGATTGAAACAAAAAAAGACTCCACAACGGAGTCTTTTTTTGTTTCAATCAATTGTACGCATCAGAACATTCAAAAATAACACCATGAATTTCAAATCTACGATGCAATATTTGAAAAACAAGTGTTGAATTTCAAATCTACGACTCAATATTTAAAAAACAAGC
>CAZIUT010000010.1:13602-19316 GCA_964542545.1 uncultured Dysgonomonadaceae bacterium
TCTACGACACAAGATTTGAAAAACAAGCGTTAAACTTCTAATCTACGACTCAATATTTGAAAAACAAGCGTTAAATTTTAAATCTACGACACAAGATTTTTTAAAGATGACATTAAACTTGAAAATTAATTTGAGCTAAATGCCTATACAAACCTGAATTACTTGTTTGTTAGTTCATAAAAAACACCACGATTAAGGGTTATACTTGTAATTTTATTATGAAGTTCCAAGGTCTCCAAATATTTATTAATTTCATTAACGTGTATACCTAATATTTGGTGCAAATCGTTAAGTGTGCATGGCCTTCTAGCAATAGTTGTTAGGATTGTACTTTCAATATCTATGTTATACGAATCCACATTTGTACGTTGGGTAGCTGAAGCAATTATTTCTACGTTTGGTATATTCAAATAATCCTTCACCTCTTGCAATTCGGTTTTTGTCATTGCAATCAATCCCTCAATTGTTCCTGGGCGATCTAGCGTGTTTAGTTGTACTATATTGGGCTGTATTTTAAGAATGGCTTTCTTGATTAATGCTAATTCTTCTGGTGTATTATTGTAGCCTTTCAGCAGGAATACTTCAAGCCAAATATCTCCTTTATATTCTCTTCTTAAGTCAATCAATCCTTTAATATACGTATCAATATTGAGGTTATGGTTGGGACGATTAATTTTTTGAAAGACCTCTTGGGTGGCAGCATCTAAAGAGGGCAGTATTACATCAGCATCTAGTAGTTCTGATCTTAATGAGGAAGAGGAAAGCAATGCTCCGCTAGTTAAAACAGCTGTTTTAGTACTTGGGTAGTTTTGTTTTGCATAACACATTAGTTCTCCTATTCGGCTATTGAGTGTTGGTTCGCCTGAACCCGAAAAAGTAATATAGTCAATGTTTGGTTTATTGCGCATAAACTGCTGTAGCTCACTAATAATATTATCGTATTTTATATACTCCATTCTATCAATCGTTAGCTTAGTGGTTTTACCAACTTCGCAGTAAACACAGTTTAATGGGCAGACTTTTCTAGGCACTAAGTCAACACCCAGTGACATACCTAATCTCCTGGAAGGTACAGGACCAAAAAGATATTTATACATGATTGGTAGATTTAAATTCAAATTGCTGTTCAGGTAAAAGCAGTAAGCTTTTCCACTTCTTCTTCTTCTATGAGTTAAAGCTTTATTCTTTGCTCTTCTGAAACCTCACATTGGGTATACCCACAATCCATCGTAATAGAGCATGAATCAATGCAATTGGTAAAACCAATATACCGCCAATCATCATGCCCAGCTCATAACCTAAAGAACTTTCTTTAAAAGGTTTTCCTCTGCGCCGCGATTGGTAGGCGCTTAGAGGTATTCCAAACATATTGCCTGTAATCATCATTTGAACCGCAGAGAGAATAATTTGAGCTTTTTGTGTGTCATACTCTTTTAATATTGCTTCATAGGCATTTTTTCAGGGTATCCTCTATTGTCGGCAAAATGCTGAGCAAATATGATAGCTTTGGCCTCTTCGGGTTTTATATAATCATTGTTACCGCTCAAGAAACTGCTAATTTCTTCGTTGCTCATTCCTTCTCGTAAAGCAAAGGTGGTGTGAGCATATGAGCAGGCTGCACATCCATTAACTTCTGTTACTGCCAACTGCATTCGCTCTATAAACTGTTGGCTAAGTATATCTTCTTTTTTATTTTTTTTCAACTTAACTATTGCTCCTGGCACATACAAATAAGACTGGTAAAGCTCTTTGAAACTAAACTTCCTTTTGTATGCGGCATTTTTGCCAAATGAAGATTCTGGAATTTTAAAACTCATAATATAGACGTTCTAAATTAAAAAACTGCATACTTTATTAAAAACTAATTCAAAACTTTCATCTACTTGTTTTGAGTCAGCAAAATTTGTAGGAAAAGGATTCTCGTGTATATAATCATATTCAAAATCCATTTCATCTAATTGGATATTAATATCGCGATAAGCTCCTTTCAGGGTGTTCATTACTTCGAACGAAGGGAATACTTTATCTTTGGTAAGTGTGATGGCGTAAAACTGTTGCTCATATCTTTTTAATAAACTTTCGCGGAATGGCCTCATTTTCTGATAGTCAAGCATGGCTGAAAATATCTCTCCTTCCAGATGCCCTTCTTTTATGTAGTGATGTAGTAGATCGTCTTTTTCAAGTATTTTATCAAAATGTTCTACCAAATAAGAGTATAAAGCTACGTTTGCTTCGCTATCTAAGATAAATTTAGATACAGAAGATAGCCTGTTGAATGTTGCACCGCTACAAAATAAGCATATTTTCGATTTTTCGAAATAGTTGTTGTAATTAGTAAACTTCAGTATTTGAGCTAAGAATCCACCAATTGAGTATGCAAATACATCAAAATCGAAGTCTTTGTAGATATGTTCATTGTTGCCTTGCTTTATATCAGTAATTGTTTGTATCACATCGTAATATGTTTGCAAGCCAGACCATATAAAACGTTGAGGCATTGCATGTAGACGCATGCTGATAGCAACATTAGATAGAGTTGATTTCACAATATTAGGAAACTTCTCTTTTCTATGTTCGCTCAATCTATACATCTCTCTTTTGTTGCTCCAGTGTTTTGGTGCACGTTGCATGTGAAATGCTATTGGGAAAAGTATAACAGCACTACCTGTGGCATCGCATATGGCTTTTGCCCAAGGTAAATATTTACTCCAATCTTTTTCGTTGAAACCATGAAACAGAAAAACTGCTTTCTTTGCTTTGATAACTCCCTTTGGTTTCATTATTTGGTACTTGAAGGTTTGATTTTCCTCAACAAAAATATCTTTGATGTGTATGTTTTTGTCTATTGTGCCAATTTCAGTATAGAATGAAAACTCCTCTTTGAATGTTGAATTATGAATGTTGCATTTGTACTCTTCTACTCCTGGTAGTATATCATGCGATTCTGATTTAAAGTCTAAATTATGTATTTCAATCGAGTCAAAGCTTTTACTTGTTTCCGATGATGCGAATAGCTCTTCTAAAGCGGAGAAGTTCTTTGAATAACTCATAATGCAATATACTATTTTTATCTGTATGAAAAGATGATGATAACAATAAACCGATTATGCATCATCAATATTTATTTTGTGTATTACACAAAAGTACAAATATTCTAGCATACAATTTCACAAAAGCTCAAAACAATCATTGTTAATGTTGGATGAATTCATAAAAACACAATTCTCTATCTAGCTTTACATTAACGATGAAAATAGGTGCAGTATCTTTTCTATAAGTTTTTTATACCATGATCGTTGACGCCATTCCTCTTGTGTTATTTGTGTGGAAAAAGCTAAGTCTTTTTCAAAAAGTTCTCTTTGTTTTTTAGCAATCTGTTCATCATATACAATTGCATTTATTTCGAAGTTAAGGTCAAAGCTCCTATTGTCAAAGTTGGCTGTTCCAATTATTGCTATTTTTTGATCGCACACCATAGTTTTAGCATGAATAAAGCCTTTGTCATATGTATATATTTTGACACCAACATCTAGCAACTCTTGAAAATTTGATTGTGATGTGGTATTTACAACAAGCGAGTCAGACTTTGTAGGCACTAGCAATATTATCTCTATGCCACTTAAAGCTGCAATCTTTATAGCTTCTAGAAATGATTTATCGGGTATAAAATAAGGGGTGGTGATACAGATTTCTTTTTCTGCGGAAAATATCGCTTGAATTAGGGTGTATTTAATTTTCGGATATTTTGAGTCGGGGCCACTTGTCACAATTTGAACCAAATGATTTCCATAGTGTTTCGTTTTTATTGTAGGTGGAAAGTAGTCGGTTGAGTATGGAATCTTTTGATTAGCACAAAAGTTCCAATCTGCAAGAAAAGTAGTTTGAAGATTGGTTACAGAGCTTCCTGCAATTCTCAAATGTGTATCGCGCCAAAACAGTTTATTATCACCTTCATTATTAATATAATTGTCTGAAACATTTATACCTCCTATATATCCTACTATGCCATCTATCACTATTATTTTTCGATGGTTTCGATAGTTCATCCGATTGGCAAACATAATTAATTTAACTTTATAAAATGGATATGCCTCTACGCCTGCCTCTCTTAATTGAAGAGCAATGTTTTTGCGAATTCCACTGCTACCAAAGTCGTCATATATAAATCTGACTTCAACACCTTCTTTGGCTTTTTCAATAAGTATTTGTGCCAACTGGTTACCTATTGTATCGTTTTCGTAGATATAGTATTCAATATGAATATGGTGTTTTGCACTACGTAGGTTTTTAAACAGATCTGGAAACTTTTCTTCTCCATTTACCAGTATAGTAGCATTATTATTGCTCGATGTGAAGTTCTTAGTTTTTGAAAAAGAGGCTAACTGATAGAAATTACCAATCTTTTCTTTGTTTTTTAATATAGTTTCAAGTGATCGAGCTGCTGCTTCCTCCTCAAGTTTTGGGTACTCCAGTTCGTCGATCTTTAACTTCTTGCGATAGAGTTCTTTTTTTCTGTAATTCAATCCTACACTTAAGTATACAATAACCCCTCCTACTGGAAATGAAATAACAAGTAAAAGATACCCTAGCGCTTTACTAGGAGTTTCAGCATTCAGAATTATATTAATACAGACTATAATTATGAAAAGAATATAAGGAATTAAAATATAAGTAGGCATCGGTTTGTTGCTTAGATGTTTTATATTAAAAAAGTCTGAATCAGTTGCTTTACAAACCTATTGTGATGTAATGTTTCCGATTCAAACTATTTTAGATTAATCAATCTGTCTTTTTAAATTTATAACTTAGATTGCCTTAATCTATACTCCTCAAGAAATAATGCTTGAGCTTCTTCTAGTTTTGCTTTTGTTGCTACAGTTATATTATCCCAGTTTTTGTGTATCTTTCTCATTTTGTATGACAAAAATAGATTGAAAGTTCCACTAGTAATTAGAGCAAGTCCAGTCCAAATAACCAAGCTTATGCCACTAATGGCAGGTCTTAATATAAGTAAAACTGAAAAAAGAACGCCTAATATTCCAATAAATAGAGATACTCCCCATCCTTTCACTCTATAGTCTTTTAAATCGAAAGCTGAACCAATTGCCCAAAAGGAACGAAGCATTAGCATGAAACCAATATATAAGGCAAGTGTTAAAGCTGATATTGCAGGATTTGTTATTAGCATTATACCGACTAATGTGGTAAAGATTCCCATTGCTAGCGTCCACCCCCAGTTTTCTAATATATTTCTGTTTGATGTGGCGAAAAATATTTCCATAATGCCAGAAATAAGAAAGGATATGCTAAACAGAATTGTAAGTGCAGCATATGATTGAATAGGCGATGTGAAAACCCAAAACCCTACAGCAATAAAAATAAGCCCAATAATAAGATGAAGGTACCAGTGTTTAACTGATTGTTTAATTTGTTTGAAAAAAAGATTGTTCATAATTTAATGTATTGTATTAAATGTTTGCCTACTTATAAAGTTTTCGGCGTTAACTTGTTCTTATCTTAACGTTTAGTAGAGTAAATAGTTTATTAGTTCTTCCTATCTATATACACCATTAAGGCCATCTTAGTTTTTCAAATAAATCCAACCTGTATTTCAATAACAATACCTTTTTAAACCCTATCAATTAATTCTGTTAGATGTTACATTTTGTCCTAAAAAATATGTATTTTTGTGTATTGACTATATTTTCAATAAT
>CAZIUT010000011.1:0-15753 GCA_964542545.1 uncultured Dysgonomonadaceae bacterium
TCGATGATATTTGGCTTTATCATTGCTTCTGTAGCTGCTTATTTTGGATATTATGCAAAAGGAGGTTCTTTAGATGTAGGTAAGGCGAGTACAGACTCAGTTGTTATTAATAGTGTTTTGATTCTTATTACCGACTTAGCTTTCACTCAATTAGTAATGGGGTAATAAAAACAAATTATGATAGAAGTAAAAAATCTCACAAAATCTTTTGACGGACGTGTAGTAATAGAGGATATAAGCACTAATTTTAAGAAAGGGCTTGTTAATATGATTATTGGGAAGAGTGGATCTGGTAAAACCGTACTTCTTAAGAATCTTGTTGGACTATTATCTCCTGACCAAGGAGAGGTCCTTTATGGGGGTAAAGATTTTCTAAAAATGCGTAGACGCGATATAAAGAAATTGAGGAAAGATATGGGTATGCTTTTTCAAGGTTCTGCCCTGTTTGATTCGAAAACTGTTTTAGAAAATGTTTCGTTTCCCTTAGACATTTTCTCCAGGAAAAACAGACGAGAGCGTGTGAAAAGAGCTGAGTTTTGTTTAGAACGAGTGGGCCTTGAAGATGCTCACAACCTCTTGCCATCAGAAATTAGTGGAGGTATGATGAAGCGTGTGGCTATTGCTCGTGCTATTGCTCTTAATCCTCACTATCTATTTTGCGATGAGCCTAATTCGGGGTTAGACCCCAAAACGTCACAATTAATTGATGAGCTCATTAATGATCTTACAAAAGATTTTGGCATGACCACTATTGTCGTTACCCACGATATGAACTCTATAATGAATATCGGAGACCACATTGTATATATAAACGAAGGACGAAAAGAGTGGGAGGGGTCTAAGGTTGACATTATGAATGCTGATAATGAATCACTCAATGAGTTTGTATTTGCTTCAGATCTATTTAAAAAGGTAAAAGAGGCTCAAAACCTTGAAGATAAAGAACTATTAGATTTTAATAAGGAGATGTAATGCTTAAAGTGAGCAATTAATTAGATGCTAAAGTTCAGCACCTAAAACATTTTTAAATCTGAGTTGTTATTCAACTGCAAACATAAGTTTGCTTTTTTATTAATAAAAAGTTTAGATTTATCACTGCAAAATAAGTATTCTGTAGTGATACAATCGACCACAAAAAAAACTACAACATGTTAAGTATAAAAAAACTACATGCCCGAGTGGAAGGGAAAGAAATTCTAAAAGGCATAAATATAGACGTTAAACCAGGCGAGATACATGCTATTATGGGACCTAATGGTTCGGGTAAGAGTACATTGGCCTCGGTGTTAGCAGGTAATCCAAAATTTGAAGTTACTCGTGGAAGCATTACTTTTTTAGGGATGGATATTCTTGATATGGAACCCGAAGAAAGAGCTAATGAAGGCATTTTCTTAAGCTTTCAATACCCAATAGAAATACCTGGTGTGAGTATGACCAACTTTATGCGTGCAGCAGTAAATGAGAAACGTAAGTATAAAGGGTTAGAACCTATTGCTGCAGGAGATTTTTTGAAGCTGATGCGCGATAAGCGTGAGATGCTAGGAATGGACAAACAATTGGTTAGTCGCTCAGTAAACGAGGGATTCTCGGGAGGAGAGAAAAAACGAAACGAGATTTTTCAGATGGCTATGTTAAATCCTAAATTATCTATTTTGGATGAAACAGACTCTGGCCTTGATATTGATGCATTGCGCATAGTAGCTGCCGGTGTAAATAAATTACGTACACCTGAAAATGCAACTATTCTTATTACCCACTATCAGCGTTTGTTGGAATATATTAAACCCGATTTTGTACACGTATTACAAAATGGAGAGATAGTGAAAAGTGCTGGACCTGAATTGGCCTTAGAACTTGAAGAGAGGGGTTATGATTGGTTAGAAAAATAATGATCAATTGACTATAAATAATATATTTATAGATTTGAAGAAAATAACCAAGTGCCATTCATGTTAATGGCACACTTAGATATTAAAATAATGATTGAACAACAATATATAGACCTGTTTCAAGAATATCGAGACGATATAGATAGAAATTCTGTTAGCGTGATGAACGAGCAACGTGATGCTGCTTTCGATATATTTAAAGAAATGGGTTTTCCTACTTCAAAAATAGAAGAATACAAACACTCCGATGTCTCACGAGCTTTTGATACCAATCTTGGTTTAAATATTCGTGATATCGCAATTCCTGTCAATCCATATGATACATTTAAGTGCGATGTGCCCAATTTGGCTACCAATTTGCACTTTCTTGTAAACGACAGATACTACGAAAACAACCAACAGGTGGAAGGGTTACCCGATGGCGTATATGCGGGAGGAATGAAAGAGTTTTCAAAGTTATATCCTGCAGTGTTTAAAGAGTATTATGGACAAGGTGCCGATTACTCAGATAATGCTTTAGTAGCCTTTAATACAATGTTTGCTCCTGATGGGTTTGTTTTATATATACCAAAAGGTGTTGAGATTGAACAACCTCTTCAGCTTATCAATATTCTAAGAGGTGGTGTCGATCTGAATGTCAATAGGCGTATACTTATAATAGCTGAAGCTGGAGCAAAAGCAAAATTACTTGTTTGCGACCATGCTGTGGACGATGTGCACTTTGTAGTAACACAAGTAACGGAAATTTTTGCCAATGAATCATCGGAAATAGATTTCTACGAATTGGAAGAGAATTCTGAAAAAGTAACTCGTCTTTCATCTTTGTTTACTGCGCAGCAAAGCAAATCGAATGTGGTAACAAGCAACATAACACTGCACAATGGATATACACGCAACAATTATCGTTTTAGACTACTTGGAGAAGAGGCACACGCTACTATTGGTGGCCTTGCAATAACTGATAAAAATCAGCATGTAGATAACTATGCATTTCTAGATCATGCATCGCCAAAATGTACTAGCAACGAGCTGTTTAAATATGTATTGCAAGAACGTTCCACGGGTGTGTTCTGCGGGAAGATATTAGTTGAAAAAGATGCTCAAAAAACATTGGCATATCAAACTAATAGAAACTTGTTAGCATCGCCTGATGCAAGAATGTATGCCAAGCCGCAACTAGAAATTTATGCCGATGATGTGAAGTGCTCTCACGGATTGACCACAGGGCATTTAGACGACGATGCGCTTTTTTATCTTCAAGCTCGTGGTATTCCAAAAGAAGAAGCAAAGATGCTATTGATGGTTGCATTTACCAAAGATGTTCTACAACTGATAAACATAGAGTCTTTAAAAGAGCGACTAGAGTATCTGATTGACAAGCGATTCAGAGGCGAATTGATGCGATGTGGCAATTGCAATGTTTGCAAATAGAAGTGACGATGAAACAATGATGAATATTAGCAAAATAAGAAGTGATTTTCCTATACTATCACGCGAAGTGTACGGAAAGCCTTTGATTTATCTCGACAATGCTGCCACTACACAGAAACCAAAATGTGTGGTCGATAATATTGAAGAGATGTACTATACACTCAATGCAAACATACATAGAGGTGTGCATTATCTAAGCCAGCAGGCTACTGATGCACACGAAGCTGCAAGAATAACTATACAAAATTTTATAGGAGCTAAGTCTTCCAACGAAATTGTTTTTACACGCGGCACAACAGAATCCATAAACCTAGTTGCTTCTACTTTTTGCAGAGCTTTTTGTGAGCCCAATGATGAAATAATTGTTTCAGCAATGGAGCACCACTCCAATATTGTACCTTGGCAATTGCAAGAAGATATATCGGGGATTAAACTGCGGGTAATTCCTATTAATGACGAAGGCGAGTTGATTATAGAAGAGTTTAAAAAACTAATTAATCCTCGCACAAAGCTTGTCTCTATAACCCATATTTCAAATGCGCTGGGAACAGTAAACGACATTGAAGAAGTAATCAGAATTGCTCATGAAAACAATGTTCCTGTTTTGATAGATGCTGCACAATCTGTACAACATGTACCGTTAGATGTGCAAAAGCTAGATTGCGACTTCTTAGCTTTCTCGGCCCACAAAGCATATGGACCAACGGGGATAGGTATACTTTATGGAAAAGAAGAGTGGTTAAACAAGCTTCCTCCTTATCATGGTGGAGGCGAAATGATAGCCAGTGTTTCATTTGAGAAGACTACTTTCAATGAGCTTCCTTTTAAGTTTGAAGCAGGAACACCCGATTATGTAGGTTCTACATCTATGGCAGCTGCACTAGATTATATCTCAGAAATAGGGATAGAAAAAATTGCAAAGTATGAGCACGAACTGCTTGAGTATGCTACAAAGCAATTGCTCAAGATTGATGGGCTTAAGATATACGGTACGGCCAAAAATAAAGCAAGTGTAATATCGTTTTTGGTTGAGGGTATCCATCATTATGATATGGGAATGCTGCTCGATAAAATGGGTATAGCCGTTCGTACAGGACATCACTGCACAGAACCTCTTATGAATAGGTTGAAAATTGATGGAACAGTAAGAGCCTCGTTTGCTTTTTACAATACTATAGAAGAGATAGACCAGCTGGTTTTGGGTATAAAAAGAGTAGTATCGATGTTCTAATCGCATTTTAAATAACACAAGATATAAAAAAGCTGTCTCGTATAAAAACAGAGACAGCTTTTTTGTCTTCAAGTTGGGTGACTTTGGTATAAAATGACAATTTTTACAATTATAAATGATATTTCGACGTTAGATTGAATGGCCTGCTAGATGTTATTCTTATAAACATTAAAAGTATTTGAATGTTATAGTTTAAAGACTAATAATACAAGTAGTTAATTAACCTTCTCTATTTTGGGTGTCACAATGTATATATTTAATGCAAAGAAACTTTATTCCTGCTTTATCATTTTATTGGTTGCTCTGATCTTTTTTTCTTCATGTAATTATAAGAAGGACTTAATAACTGAAGAAATAGTTGCTTCAAAAACACAAAGAGATAGTCTGATAGCTCAAGCTAAAGATTTGAATAACCGAGGAACGACAGCACGAAATATGGCTGATTATAAAGAAGCTCTTAATCTTCATTTTAGAGCTCTCAATTTGGCTGAGTTGGCAAGAGACACTGTTGGTCAGATATATGCTCTCAACAATATTGGGACTGATTTACGAAGAACATACTCTAATATTGAGGCATCTACTTATCATTATTTAGCTTTTGAACTATCTTCCAAAAATAGTAAGTATTCTAAAAATCAAGCCAGAGCAATGAATGGCTTGGGAAATATTTTTTTAGCACTAAATAATAGCGAGCAAGCACTAAATTATTTCCAACAAGCTTTGGCTATAGAACAAGAAGTAAAGAGTACTTTAGGACAGGCTATTAATTATGCAAATTTAGCTGAGGCATATTATATAAGGAACAAATTGGACAGTGCTCTCCATTTTTATGAGGAGTCGTTAAAACAGAACATAATAATTGATTCTGATATTGGTGTAGCAATTTGCAAGAGAGCAATGGGAGTAGTTTACTATAAAAAAGGTGATGAAACACGTGCATTAAGACTTATCAATGAGGCTTTTGATCTTGTTGAATACTCTAAAGATACTTTTCATAAACTAGAAGTTCAGATTTCTCTGGCTGAAATACTTATTAATCTTAATAGGATAGATGATGCTGAATTTCATATATCAGAAATTTTGTCTCTAGCAAAGGACATTAACTCTTACGACTATCAACAAAGAGGATACAAGCTATTATCGAAACTAAAAGAAAAGCAACAGCAATTTCGTCTTGCTTATGAAGCCAAGGAGATGGCTGCATTATTTAGAGATAGTGTGTTGGAACAAAATAGTGCAGTGCGTATACTTGAACTTGAAAACCGATTCAAAGGAAAGGAGTCAGCTCAACAAATACAGTTGCTTACAACCGAAAAAGCTCTAGCTGAGAAGAATAAGATAGAGCAACAGCGTATTTTCTTTCTGCTGATTCTCCTGCTTTCTGTTTCAATTGGTTTTCTATATTATCGATACAACATTAAATTGAAAATAAGTAAAGAACTAGAGAAAATTAACGAACTCAAATCCAAGTTCTTTGGTAATGTGTCTCATGAATTTAGAACACCACTCACTCTTATAAAAGGTCCACTTGAGAAATGGTTGGAAAAAGATCTTCCAGATGACTTAAACAAAGATGCACGAGTGATGCTGCGAAACTCTGAACGATTATTGTTTCTGGTTGATCAGTTGTTGGGGTTATCGAAAGTTGATTCAGGCAATTTTAAAATCAAACCTCAACATGCAGACTTATCTCTCGCTTTGAGAGGGATGGCTAATTACTTCTTGCATATTGTAAATGAAAAATCTATTAACTACCATATAAGCGTTGATGCAAGTGGTAAATCTTGGGTAGATTTGCATATAGTAGAAATAATTGTTACCAATCTTTTGTCAAATGCACTGAAGTTTACCGAAAAACACGGTAAAATTTCTTTAATAGGTGAGAAAGATAAAGACAATTATATAATTAAAGTCTCTAATTCAGGCAGCAGATTATCCAATGAAGAGTTGTCTAAGATATTTGATCGGTTTTACACAAAAGAGTCGCCACATTATAGCAGCTCAGGTATTGGCCTTTCGTTAGTTAAAGAGCTTTGCTTGCTATATAATGCAGAGCTTTCAGTGGAATATAATAAAGACAATGAAATTGAATTTGCTGTTGTTTTCCCACCATTGCCACAGACTGAAACACCTGAAATAGATGATTTGGCACTTGAGAATTTAAAGATAGATAGATTTCAAGCTGTACGCGAAGGGTCTGTTAAATCGACTGTACTAAAGGAAGAAGAGATAAAAAAAGATGATTCTATTTTCGCTGACAAACCTCTTTTGTTAGTTGTGGAAGATAACGACGATTTGAGAAACTATATTGTAGATTCGTTCAAGGATTTATTTGAAACTATTGAGGCTAAAGATGGAGAAGAGGGTATTAATTTAGCTCTTACAAATATACCTGATATTATCATTACCGACATAATGATGCCAAATGTTGATGGATTGGAGCTTTGCAACACATTGAAAACAAATGCGACTACTAACCATATTCCAATAATCATATTAACAGCCTTAAACGAAGAAGGAGACTTGCTTGCGGGTTTGAAAAATAAAGCCGACGACTATGTTACTAAACCCTTTGGTGCAAACATACTAAAGCAAAAAGTGCGTAATTTAATTGAGGTGCGCAATGTGATGAGCCAGAAATATCGCAAAGAGTTTGTTATTAAGCCTCTCAATGTATTAATATCTGGTGGTGAAGATAGTTTTGCCGAAATATTGAAAGATGTGATTGAAAATGAGATAACAAATCCTGATTTTGGTGTAGACGAGTTTTGCGAAGTGGCGGCAATGAGTCGATCTCAGCTTTATAGGAAGCTAAAAGCTACAGTTGATATGTCTGTGTCAGAATTCATTCGTGTTCATCGTGTAAAATTGGCATCAGAACTGTTTAAAAACAAAGACCTAAATGTTACAGATGTTTGCTATTCTTGTGGTTTTACTGATGCTTCATATTTTTCAAAATCATTTAAAGAGGTCTTTAAAGTTCCTCCTGCCGAATACCGTAAATTTTTGCATTCAGAAAAGGAATAATATTATGTGTAGTCGATCAAATATCCCATTCAGAGAAATACTTTTTCACATCCAAATCGTTATGCTAACGAAAGAAAATTATTAAAATACAAGCAAATCATATTAACCCTTAAGACTTGTTGTATTATCCCACGTCTATCTTTTTTCTATTAATCAATCCTTCAAGAACTTATATTACAACTATTTGAAATAATAGCTATAGTAAATTTATGATTTCGATAGTAGATTTGTTTATGAAAATATTTCATTGAATATAAACAATAAAAATATAAACTATTAATCATGGAAAAAAGATTCTTTACCCTTGCTTTGGCAGTTTTTTCATTTTCAATGTTCTTTTCTTCGTGTGGAGATAGTTCTAGAAAAGCAGACAATCCTCAAAAAACTGTAGCAGACAGTAGACTTGGAAAATTGGATGTTGAAATTCCATTGTCACTTAGAAACAAGCCAGAAGTTGTTGCTTATATTCATGATATGAACAAAGTAGCAGATGACTATGCTATCCTAATAGATAAGACTTTAGAGGATTTTGGAGATTATCAAAATAAAGATTTTGAACAATTAGGTATGATGGATAAGATAAAGGTTATGAAAGCCACCGCTGAGATTGGTTTTAAATCTATGGATATGATGGCTAAATGGGGCGAACATCACGACAAATTAAATTTATTTAAGGAGGACCTTTCTGAAGACGAAACTTTAGCACTTGAAAGTGTTGTTAATCGTTTTGAAGAGCGTATGAAACAAATTAAAAAGAAACACACTAAGTATTTCAGCGAAGAGCTAGAAGATTAGATGAAGTTCTACAAGTAAAACATGAAACTATAAAAAATAATCAAATCATGAATAATATTATCAATACAGCAAAGCAATTTATAGTAAATCCAAAGTTAGAGTGGGAAGTGGCAAAAGAAGATGAAAGCACTGCACATCAACATGTTGTGAGGTATATATTGCCTTTGGCATTAATCTCAGCTGTCGCAGTTTTTATAGGTGTAGGTCTTATTGGTTATCGTGTGTTGGGCTATAGGATTCAATCTCTTAGTGGCGGTTTAGCGCAAGCTATCATGTCATTAGCTTCAATATTAATTGGTGTATATCTTTCTGGGTTTATAATTCATAAGCTAGCACCTACTTTCGATACAACTGTTAGTGTAGACAAAGCTGTTAAATTGGTAGGTTTCTCTTACACAGCAATTTTACTGGCTGGGGTACTCAACATATTTCCACCCTTAACTTTTCTCACTTTTCTTGGTGGACTCTATAGTTTATACATTCTTTATCTTGGCTTCAAACCAATGACTAATGTGTCGGATGAGAAGTCTACTAGCTATTTCATTGTAAGCCTTCTCGTAATTGTAGTGGTATATATAATTATTGGAATGATCTTAGCTGGAATTATTGGAGTGCTAGGATTTACAGCATTAGGAGGCTTCTAAAAAAACTTTTCATTTTTCATTTAAATTCTACTTCAAGCTAAACAGATAAAACTATTTTTTTGGATTTGTAAAACAATATGGTTGTTCTCAAATTATCTGTTTCAATTCAGGTGAGTTATAAAGGCTTACCTGAATTTTTTTGTTTAAGAACATACTGAATCTATGGTTCTTTTTTTAATATGCTATAGATGTTTAACAATGAATTTTAAGATTCGAGCAGATATGTCTTTTGATTATATTGCAGTAAAAGTTGCAATTATTTACTGAACCCAGTATTTGCTTATTCCTGAATGTCTTATAATTCTTTCACTAGAAGAAATAGTTGTTCTTTTCTCTTTTACACCATGATCTACACGCTTTAGCACTCTATCTACTACAGTTTTAGAAAATAGCCATATTAGCTGAATGGCAATAATTGTAAGTTTGTATGCATAACTAATAAAGTGTTGCTAGTGTAAAAGATTCTATTGCCTCAATCATTGGCTTTTTTAAAATACGTAAGTAAGTGATTTATCAATTAAATTTTACCACAATGAGAAAAAAGAAAACTGTTTTAATTTACGCAATATTATTGAGCCTGTCATTTATTCTTTCAAGTAGTTGTGTAATAAGAGGTGTTAATAGACAAGTCAGAGATATACCTGTATTATCAACAACTGATGTCATTCAAATCACTCAAACAACAGCAGTTGTCGGAGGTGAGGTTATCGATGATGGCGATTCAAGGATTACAACGCGTGGTATATGTTGGAGTATTGATAAAACACCCACCCTGAGAGATAACAAGAGATCAAGAGGCAACGGAACAGGCAGTTTCACTACCACTATTGCACGTTTGGAGCCTGTAACAAAATACTATGTGCTAGCTTATGCTACTAATAGGAATGGCACAGCTTACGGCAATGTCAAATCTTTCACTACTGCTTCGTCCAAAGTAGTAGATATTGACGAAAATGAGTATAAAATTGTCACTATAGGCTTTCAAACTTGGATGGCGGAAAATCTGAAAACCACACGATACAGAAATGGTGATGAGATAAATGATGGAACCGGATCAGGAACAGTTTCGGGTGAAGACGCTCCTAAATATTGGTTTGTTTATGGTGATGAATTGAACAATGTATCTCCTTATGGGATGCTCTATACCTGGTACACTGTAAATGATGGTCGTATCATTTGTCCCGAAGGTTGGCATGTGGCATCAGATGAAGAGTGGGCAGTATTAAGAGACTATTTAAGAGGTAAAAGAGTAGCAGGTGGAGAATTGAAAGAGAGCTGAACTGCTCATTGGAAAGTTCCCAATAAAAGAGCAACAAACAAATTTGGTTTTACTGCACATCCTGGTGGTTACCGTCAAAACTATCAATCCTTTGCAGATATTGGTGAAGTTGTTTACTGGTGGACAGCTACGGAAGAGAGTGCTCATTATAGTTTTCTTTACAGTATGTCATATGATAACGGCGATTTGTCTGACGAAAGAAGCTTTAAGGCGCTTAGTTATTCTGTCCGTTGTATAAGAGATTCTGTTTAATTTATTGATTATCGCTTTACAGAAAACGATTACATATATTTAACGTTCGTTTATTTGTTAATAGTTACTTGAGCCCCCCTTAGTATGAGTCGAATTTGTTGAATAGAGCAATTAAATGTGTTATATATAACATAAAAAGGATGTCCAAGTTTATTGGACATCCCCTTGAATGTTGAAATTAGTTTATTATGCCTCCACTCTATTTTGCCACTTCTACACGGCGAGCTTTAATAGTAAGTGCTTCATCACCCGAGGTCTTAGGGTCTTTTCCTTTTCCTAATGTGGTAAGTCTTGATGCGCTTATCCCTTGACTGACAAGATGTTTTTTTACTGATTCTGCTCTTCTTATAGATAGAGCATCATTATAACTTTCAGCTCCACTGTGGTCCGTATAACCTATTACTTCCACATTTATATCTTCGAATTCTTTGAGTGTAGATACAATAGTGTTTAGTTCAGTAGCATACTCATTGATGTCTAGTATGTCACTATCGAACGCAAAGTGTATTGATGGTAGTTTTGGAAATTCTTTTACAACTACTACTGGTTTTGGCTCAGGTTTTGGTTTAGGTTCTGGTTTAGGAGTAGGTGCAGGTGCAGGAGTTGGTTGTGGGTCGTAATAAATAGTTTCTGTTTTCACAGAAGTTTTTCCTAAATTAATTTTAAGACCTACCAGTGCATTAAATTGCCAGTCTGCATTATCCGCTTTTTTCGAGTTGAATTTGTCATCCAAGATTGTAGCATTTCCTTCTAGTGCAATCGCTAATGCATCATTCAAGCGGAAATTGAAGCCTAAACCTATACGCCCTCCAAGGAAACCTTTGTTATCTTCCCATAAGTACTCTAAGTCATAATTACCTGTTTTAAGATCTATTGCTCCATTCTCAAACCCGTATGCATAGCCTCCTCCTGCAAAGATATAGGGTGATACTGCACGATGAGGATTGAATCCCATAAGGAGGGAAGCAATGTCGAAAACAAAATCCAGATTGCCTTGTACAAACTTGAAATCATAGTCTTGTGCTGGTGTTACCCATCCGCCCTTTCCTTGCCACCCCGAAACACCAAGGCGCATTCCGAATACAGGTGTGAACTGATAGCCAAAATTTGCGGCTGCAGCAGGTGAAATTAAATCCATGAAGTCTGCTTCACCTAATGTGTGAGCTGCTCCACCTTGCAGTTGCAAGTAAGTGTGAGGTTTGAATAGTATTTTGCCCTCTTCCTTAATTTCTCTTTCTTGTGCGAAAGCAATCATTGGTAAAAGAGCTAATACGATGAAACAAATAAAAATCTTTTTCATAACTGTTA
Organism: uncultured Dysgonomonadaceae bacterium; assembly: GCA_964542545.1. Taxonomy (GTDB): domain Bacteria; phylum Bacteroidota; class Bacteroidia; order Bacteroidales; family Dysgonomonadaceae; genus UBA2632. The sequence continues at coordinate 11,857 of CAZIUT010000011.1, forward strand.
GCTTTTGATTAGTAATGATATATATTATGAGTTTTTTTGTTAATGTTGTAGACATTATGATTACAATGTGTTTTTGCAATACTTTTGTAAAACTATAGGAGTTTTACAAAAAGAACCTGCATTATTTGAGCAACATTCAGCATTTTTTACGCATTAACAATTAATGTAATTAGCATTAATTGCGCATTGCTAAGGTTTACATCGCTGATATTAAGCTACAAGCGTGTGCTATAAGGGGGGCAATATTGTCGCTTAGAGCGTGATGATTTTGTTTTTCTAATTGCGATATAACAATTGTTTATTTCTACTCACTCTCTCTTCTTATAGTACTTTTATTATATAATGTTGCAAGAGTATGAAGCATCTGTCTATTGTTGCATTTTCAACATGTGCCTCTTTCAATAGGAATGAGATATTACAATTTTTTTTTTAATACATCCAATATCAGAAGTATTGTTTGCTTTATGGTTATAGGAGTATGAGCAAGTTGTTATTTAATTTATGATAAGATTGGTGTAGTTAATTTCAATTGTATGTTTCTACAGTGTATTCTTTTAGATTCAAGTATGATCTTACATTTATAAAAGTGACTAAGTTTCTCTCTTTTACCTGTAAAAACAAGGATACTGATTACCAAACCGATATCCAATCCCCAACATTAAGTAATTGGGTTCTTTAAAATTTTGAAGATTATAACCAATGTGGATAAAGGAACTGCGCGTTACTTCAATTTTTAAAGCAAGAATTTGATAGAGGCCTTTCAAGTCGCCACCACCATGTAGAACATTAGCTCCTATGCCCAGTGCAACAGTAAAATAGGGCATCACATATTCTCCACGTGCCGAAATACCAAGAGCCAACTGTTTCTTTAGCGTCGATGGTTTATAGAAAGTATAGCCGGGGTCGGGTTGGCCCATTCCAATAATATAATCTTCTGTATAAACATTAGAGCTGCTGTCGTACACGCCGTCTAACGATAGGCCAAACCGCAAGTTGTAGTTCATGTTATACATTGGGTTAATATTGAAGCCCGCTACATGGTAAGTGTCGGGTGAGGCTAAAGCACCATCATCCTGAATAATTCCTTTGCGCCGCCACGAACCAAACAATACAACATCTGTGCTAATATGTTTGGGAAATATATTTACATGTAGTGGTTGGTAGTTTAATCGGTCAGAAAGTTTCTCGTTGTGCCCATTCAGGTTATAAACCATTCCTATTTTTGCACTAACGGCATTTAGTCCGGCATTGGGAAACTTGGTATTTCCATTAGAGAAATGAGTGAGTGACCCACCTGCTATTAAGTCGAACTGTGTAGAGAGACGTTGTTTTAAATAAAAGTTGGCGTTCATGTATGCGTTGAACTTAGAACCTATCATTCCGTTGAATGAGTTGTATTCACTATCGTAAGTTTTCCAACCTCCCGAAAGTCCAAAATTCCACTCATAATTGAGAGATAAACGCGATGAAAGCTTCGCAATAGTTGCTCCTTGAAAAAGATAGAGCGCAATGGGATTACCTATTTCAGCCGAATTGTTAAAGCTGTAATGTGTGAGTCCCACACCCTGATAAACTTCTCTGTAGATCTTATTTACATAAGAATAGGGACTAAACTGGAATGAATATTTGAGATGAGTTGAGTAGAGATGTTTAATTGGTTTACCTTTACTGTTATCACCTTTCAAAAAAGGATTGATACGAAATATATTGCCTGGTCGCCCTTCTAAGCCAAGTTGATATATGTGTGGGCGTGAATTAAAAGCTGAGTCAGTCGAGTTTTGGCTCACAAGCTTTGTGAAGCAGAGCATAAACAGACTACAGAACAATACATGCCGGCTGATAGTCTTGGTGTTAATCAGCCTGTAAATCAAAGTGTTGCTCACAGCTTTTATATATGTAGAGTGGCACTCTTTCATTTCTTCTGTTTATAAAACAGATAAATTACATTCTATCTGGAACATCAATTCCTAATAGTTTCATTCCTTTCTTAATGGTAAGAGCTACATTATTTGATAGCATTAATCGGAAAGCTTGTAGTGCTTTGTTTTCCTCTCTCAATATAGAAAAATCGTGATAAAACTGATTGTATTCTTTCACCAAGTCGTATATATAGTTAGCAACCAGCGATACATTGTACTCTTCGGCTGCTTGTGTAATAACAAGTTTGAAGTCGGACAGCAATTGCACCATACCTTCTTCCTTTTCTGATAATTCTAATTGTCCAATTTTTGCAGGTATTTCTATGTTTTGTTCTTTGGCTTTTCTCAATACAGATTGAATGCGTGCATGGGTATATTGAATGAATGGACCTGTGTTACCATTAAAGTCGATAGACTCTTCGGGATTGAAAGTCATATTTTTGCGAGGATCAACTTTTAGTATAAAATATTTGAGTGCTCCCAATCCTACCATGCGAGATACTTCTTCAGCCTCTTCAGCTGTATAGCCATCAAGCTTGCCCAATTCATCGGAGGTCTCGCGTGCAGTTTTTATCATTTCTAGCATTAAATCGTCGGCATCAACCACAGTTCCTTCTCGCGACTTCATTTTCCCATCGGGGAGCTCCACCATTCCATAAGAGAAATGAACCAATCCTTTACCAAAATCATAGCCTAACTTATCAAGCAGCGTAGAAAGTACTTTAAAGTGGTGCTCCTGCTCGTTACCTACCACATATATCATGGTGTTGATAGGGTAGTCGTCAAAACGAAGTTTGGCTGTTCCAATATCTTGGGTCATATATACCGATGTTCCATCGGCACGCAGCAATAGTTTGTGGTCTAGCTTCTCCTTAGATAGGTCTGCCCATATAGAATTGTCCTCTTTTCTGTAGAATTTTCCATCTTCCAATCCTTTCAATACACGCTCTCTTCCAACTAAGTAGGTGTCCGATTCGTAATATATTTTATCAAACGATACACCCATCTCTTTGTAAGTTTCATCGAAACCTTTGTAGACCCAGTTGTTCATCGTTTTCCATAGACTCACAGTATCTGCATCGTTATCTTCCCATTTCAGCAGCATTTCGCGTGCTTGAGCCATAAGAGGCGATTGTGCTTCGGCTTCATCTTTCGATAACCCCTTGGCTTGTAGTTCTGCTTGCTCAGCTTTATATTTTTGATCAAATAGCACATAGTACTCACCAATCAAGTGATCGCCTTTCTTTCCAGACGATTCAGGTGTTTCATTGTTGCCCCATTTTTTCCATGCCAACATCGATTTGCAAATATGAATACCTCTGTCATTTACAATATTGGTTTTTACTACACGTTTCCCATTGGCTTTCAATATTTCGCACAGCGAATGCCCTAATAGGTTGTTTCGAACGTGTCCTAAATGTAAAGGTTTATTGGTGTTGGGCGAAGAGTATTCTACCATATAGAGTGGAGCATCTTCTGCAGGAACAGCTATTCCGTAAGATGGGTTGCTGTTTATCTCTTCCATTAGATTTACCCAAACAGCAGAAGACAATGAAAGATTTAAAAAGCCCTTTATTACATTAAAAGATTCAATAATGGTGGAATCCTTTAGCAATGCTTCGCCAATTTCTTGTGCAGTATCTTCAGGCTTTTTCCTAGATACTTTTAATAGTGGGAAGGTTACAAGGGTGTAGTGTCCTTTAAATTCTTTTTTTGTTTTTTGCAGTGTAATTTGAGCCTCGCTCACTTCTGCATTATATAATTGAGCAATTACTTTAATAATAGCAAGCTGTAAATCTTTTTCTATGTTCATTGTTTTGTGTATAATAATATATAGAGATGCAAAAGTATAAAAAAATGAGCAAACTTCACCATTTACAGGTGATAAGAAAGTTAAAATGAAGCATGAGTTGTGTGGGTTTTAAAGTTTATGGAGTGTTCATATGCTGAATATTATAAGCAGGTTGACTTTGCCATT
>CAZIUT010000011.1:15853-18472 GCA_964542545.1 uncultured Dysgonomonadaceae bacterium
TATAAAAAAACTGTCATCTTTAATTGCTCAAGTGACAGTTTAGTTTATTTAATTCGCAATGCACTATTTTGTTTTTTTAGTGCAACAAACTTACGATAGTTGGACATAAAAGTCTCTTCCATCTTTTTCAATAATCAGTTTTCCTTCTTTAGCCAACCATCCAAGAGCAGCAAATGTGTCTCTCTCTGTAAGCTTAATAAGTTTTCTAAGGTCTTTTACATTCATACGACCTTTTTCTTCAAGTTTTGTCCACACTTTACCAGCGTCAATTCCAATTTTTTCTACCATAATATTTATTATTTTTATTAATATAGGTTGCAAAAATAGTTATATAAATTGGTATCTGCAAAAATATAAATTGTTTAACTCGTTAGTTTAATGATTATTGTGCAATAATTGAGGTGAAGTCTAACTCTTTTAGTAAGTTTTGAACCTGTTTTATTAGTGATTTTTTATAGTTGTTGATTATTACATATTCTGACAATCTTATTTTCTCAGTCTCAGGCATTTGGTGTTTTATACGGCTTTCAACCATCTCTTGTGCCACATTGTCGCGCTTGCTCACTCGCTCTACTCTTACCTCGAGAGGCGAGTATACTGTAACTACACTATCAAGATGTTTGTGGAAGTTAGATTCAAAAAGTATGGCTGCTTCCAATGCTACAATAGGTTGTTTGGAGTGTTGCGTGCACCAAGAGGTAAAATGTTTTAATACTTCGGGGTGGATAATGGAATTGGCAAGCTTTAGCTTTTCGGCATCGTTGAAAATAATGTTTGCAAACATCTTTTTGTTCAACTCATCATTAATGTATAGGTCTGCCCCAAAATGCTTTATTAATTGTTCTTTAATAATAGGCGAGCTGTTGTTGAGTTTCTTTGTCTCATCGTCAGCATTATAAACAGGAATTCCGTGGAGTCTAAAAAGCGTTGCCACAGTAGATTTTCCACTCCCTATTCCACCAGTTATGCCAATTTTAATCATATCTCAGGATGCGTTATTTTTGCTCAAACAAAAACTCTGCTACAGCAGGCGAAAGGTGCGGGTTCTTTATGGATGGAGGAAACTTTGTGAGTTGTAGGGCTACTTGATCGCCCTCTGTTTGTCTTAGCATATTATAATCCAGTTTAATTTCAAAATCTTCTGGCGAAATGATCTTGTAGTCGTCAAGCGTAACTGAGAATGTTACTTTTACTTTTGAAGGGAAAAACTTAACATCATAAGCCTCTGGACTACCTATTGCAAGAATAGGTATCTCAAACTGACGCTCGGTGAACTCATGTATGGGTATGTAAATGTCTACTTCATTTGTTTCGAAGGTAACACCTTTTATACCCTTGAGGCTTGCAGTTAGCTGCGAGGTTGCTTTTAGGTCCTCGAATATACTATACTCGGTTACCACCTCTGTTATGTTGCGCAACTGATCTTCATCCCCATAAATAGTAACTTCGTTAGGAATAATTGATATTGAATCTATAATAAGATGACCTGCACTAGTTCTTTTCTCTCCATCAAACACAACAGGAACTGTTTTGCTATGAAGCTTAGACGTTTTGATAGGGATGGTTGCAGGAACATAGCCTACAAGCTCTGTGTCTTTAGATAGTTTTTCGTGAATGAGTATTGTTAACTGATTGCCTTGCAGGTTTGTTTCGTTGTTTTTCTGAGCCTCGGTTACATCAATAAGTAATGAATCTTTTTTTCTGAACATTTTAAACTTATAGTGTAACAATTCCAATCCTAAGTCTCTCACTCTAAGGTTTATGTGGTCGGGCATGGTTTCTGTAAAAACCTCCTGCTTTGGTATATTCACATACTTTATTGGGATACGGTAGCTCCCTTCATCCTTTCGTTCGAAAAAGAGAAGAAGCCAAAAAATAAAAGCTAAAATTAAAAACAAGAAAAAAGGAAGAACCTTACTCCATTCAGTTTCAGAGAAAAAGGTTTGGAGTTTATCCCAGGGATTATTGAAAAAGCTCTTTAGGGACATGTTTTCTTGTTTTTAATTTAGATGTATTAAAAATATAAGTAACATCTTGTTTCTCTGTAGAGAGGAAGATACTACTTTATTAATTAGTTGCCTACATCGGTTACCGATGCAAATACCGAAGCTTTATCTACCTTAATGGTTACACCATTTGAAATTTCCAGAAGGAAATAGTTTTCTTTTACTTCTTTTATTCTACCATGTATTCCACCAGCAGTCACTACTTTGTCACCATTTTGCATGGCTTCGCGTGCTTTCAAAATTGCTTTTTGTTTCTTTTGTTGTGGACGAATCATGAAGAAGTAGAAAATGGCGATGATAACCACCATAAAAATCAAAGAACTTCCCATTTGGCCACCTGCTTGTAGTAAGATATTCATAATTTTAATTTATTAAATTGTTTAGTAATTATTGTTTCGTTAGTTTTTGAGTATCGTTTTGTCTTTCTTTAGTTCTTTTACTATTGCATCCAACACACCGTTTATGAAGGTGCTGCTTTTGGGCGTGCTATAAGACTTTGCAAGATCGATATACTCATTGAGTGTAACCCTGATAGGAATGGTTGGGAATTTATATAATTCGGCCACTGCCACTTGCATTATTACAACATCCATAAAAGCAATTCGTTCGAAAT
>CAZIUT010000012.1:0-17802 GCA_964542545.1 uncultured Dysgonomonadaceae bacterium
TCCTTCAGGTAGGAAGCTTTTTTGTAAGTTCGTGCAACAAATCCTACAGGTAGGAAGCTTTTTTGTAAGTTCGTGCAACAAATCCTACAGGTAGGAGTTTTTTTTATAAGTTCGTACAATAAATCCTATACGCAGAACACTTTTTTGTAAGTTCGTGCAACAAATCCTACACGTAAGACGCTTTTTGGGAAGTTCATGCGAGCAATCCTACAAGTAGGAATTCTGATGTAAACTCTGTTTTTTCAATCCTACCCGTTGGGTTTGTTAGTTATACCTGCAAAATTTAATCCTACATGTAGGATTTGCCATTTACACTTACAAAATTCAATCATAGATGTAAGATTTCTTACCTACACTTGCAAAACTCAATCCTACTCATAGGATTTGTTACGTATACTTACAAAATTTAATCTTACATGTAAGATTTGACATTTAAACTTTATATTTCTCATCCTACACGTAGGAAATGTCATCTAAACTTACAAAATCGTGTCCTACACGTAGGAAATGTCATCACTTCAATCAAAAAGGTGCTCAGTAGGCATAAATGGTTGTAAATTGATAATAAACAGCACTAGAAAACACGAAACTGTTATAAGTTGTGTTTTTTCGCCACATGAAATCAGGATTATTTTTTCATTGGAGCTCCGCACATACAATGATTGATGATGTAGCAGCAGGATTATTAATGCTGCACACTAGCTACAGTATAACTATTGCTGGAGACAACTTGTTTTTTTTGAATGTTGCAAAGAGCCTCAAAGAGGCTACATAGTTATAATTTATAATAACGAAAACAAATACAGAAAACAGCATGAGTGCCATTTTACGATTATTTGAGGTTTCAAATTAAAAGATGCGTGAAAGGGTGTGATGCATTGTTTTGTTAAATTTAATATCTTTGTTGGAAAGAGGTGGAGCAGTTATAAGAAATAAACGTCCTGAAAGGACCCATTAATTCAGCCCAACGCAACGCGTTGGGAGTATATAACGGTAAAACCACCTCGCCCTGAAAGGGCAGGTTAAAACTAAGGAGAGATTAATTTGTCCTTTCAGGACGCTGTAAGATTTGTAATATCAATACCCGAGGCGTTGCCGTCGGGCTAAATTAATAATGACTTACAGCCATAAAACTGAAGACTGTTTGTATAGCAGTGCTCGAAATTATGCTAGGCATTCGCAACGAATAAAAAGAACATCTTTACGCCTATATGGGCAGTATAATAAAAGATAATGAATCAATACCAATTCTGATAAACGGCACCAAAGACCATATACATATACTATGTGTAATGTCGAAGAACATTGCATTGGCTAAACTAATTGAATAAATAAAACGGCACAGTAGTCGATGGATAAAAACAAAAAATCAGTATTATACGAATTTTGCTTGACGCATCAGTCGCTACAAGCTTCCAACTAAATCGAGGGTGAAGTTCATCCAATCCTTGTGGATTTGTAAGATACTCACATGTTAAGCTTAATGGGAATATCCTTCCAAAGTTATTTGAAAAAATGGGTGATAAAATAAGAATAAAGAACTATGATAAAACTGTTTTTTATCATAGTTCATATTACAATATGCACCTCATTCTAAAGCAAATTTTAATTCAATACTATTTTTGTAATTTGAAAGAATCATATAAGCTTCCAGTAGCGGTATAGGATTCATATTCTAATTCTTTTCCTTTAATTGAAATTACTTGATATAATTGCACGTTTTCTCCTGTTTTCTCCATGATATCGTTATAATTGGTCTCATAAGAATACATTTTAGGACCAGATACAGATACCACATAAACAGTGCCCTTTTCATTATCTGATACCTTTTCTCCATTCTGTAATCTGTAACTTCTAGCATATACATGGTCGTGACCTGTTAATACTAAATCAACATCATATTTATCCAAAACTGGAAGAAGTGCTTTTCTTGTATTATCATCATCTCTTCCTTGACCCACGGAATAGATTGGTCGATGAAAAGAAACTATCGTCCATTTATTAGGGTTGTTTGATAACAACTCCTCGAGCCAGGGTATTTGCTTGTCTAATTCTCTTGCTTTCCAAGTATTAATAATTATAAACCTTACCCCCTGATAATCCACGTGATAAGAGGTCTCTTTAAAGTCAGGCAAGCCATTTTCTGGTAATGTAAAATGTTCTAAATACAAAGGAGATGGATCATCGCTTCTTATTTTTTGACCTTTTTTATTAAAAGTATATTCACCATCTTTTAATATATACGCCATGTCGTGACCATCAGCAGTGAAAATTGAAGGCGTAGTACCAAATATAAATCCACCAGCATCGAAAAACTCATCATATTCATAATCTTTTGTAGTTGTGGTCAGATCACCCGGGATTAGCCAAAAAGCAGCATTTGGAGCAGTTTTGAAAGCTTGTCTAAAAACCCGAGAACAGTGTTCTTTTATATTACTTTGAGGATCGCCCATGAAAACAAATTTGAAAGGAGCTTCTTTATCTTGAGCAGTTTTGAATTGATTCCATTCACTCCATATTGAGTCACCTCCAACACGATAAACGTAAGTTTTATTAGGCTTCAACTCATCCATAATAGCAGAATGATGATATACTGTGAAGTCTTTATCTGTAACAACTTTCTTGCTTATTGGATTAAGGGACCTAACGTTTTTTACAAATTCTGTCCAATCGGTAGCTTCAGCTATTTGCACCTCTGCATTATCTATTTTTTCAATAGTCCTCCAAGCAACTGCCATGCTTTCTGAAGGGGTTGCTGTAAGATTAATTATAATTCGTTGTGGCGTTTTGGCTTTCGTGTAATACTGTCCAAAAGCATTATGTGTAAGTGTTAGCGTAAACAGACTAATAATTAAAAATAAATTTCTCATAATTTCTTGTTATGTGATTAATGCCAAGTTCTTAAAATGTTATTGAAACAATTTAGATGTAAGAATAATTATATAAGTGGCTGTTTTATTCGTTCACTAAATTAATCAAAATGTTCTAAACAACCAAAATGGAATCCGTTTTAATAGTACGAGATTGATAAAATGACCTGGATCTTTTATTCTTTTGATTGAAAATAAAATGTTATTTTGCAACCTCCATGATTCCTTGTTGATATTTGTCAGAAAAATTATGATTAGAGTTTCCATGTTGCGGAGCATTGCATACCTTCAATAAATAAATAGATAAATCCGTGGCTTTAATAACTTTTCATTCATAAGTGAGTGTTGATTCTTCTTTTTATATTTTCTCCTCTTTTACTCCTTCAGTGTGTTCATTGCAACCTTATCGATTGGTGTATTCAGGATAACCGACTGACTTTTGACACATTTTTTTTTATTTTGAAGCAGTTTATTGTATTCATGGGCATGAATAGATGTGATGATGTTTAGTATTAAACAAAGTACAATTACTCAGTTCATAACTGAACTGTTTGAAGTTGCTATATTTCATTGAATATTGACACTTTGAATTAAAATTCCGGATGAAATTATCAAAAAATTATGATAATCGCACCCGGAATAATATTAAAAATAAAAGAAAAAGATTACCAACCTGGATTTTGTTCCAATTCAGGGTTAATTTCTATCTCCACTGCAGGAATAGGCCATAAATAATCTCTTTCTACAAAAGATCTATTTAAAGCTAAAGCTCCTGTTATTTGTAGTTCTTTTTTACCACCTAAAAGAGACTTTGCCACTTTCCAACGTCTTATATCGCTAAAGCGAAGTCCTTCGCCAGCAAATTCAACAGCACGTTCTTGCATAATTCTCTTGAATATTTCGTCTTTTGTTCTTGCTTCTAACCATGTAGGACCGCTGTTAAGGGCAGGTAAATTAGTTGAAGGTCTTTGTCTTACTTCGTTTATTAATTTAACAGCATCGTCAAATCTTTCTTCTTCGTTATAGCTTTCAGCAAGCATCAAAAGAACATCTGCATATCTAATCAAAGGAAAATTGATGGGAGTATGTGCTCTATCTGTAATAAGTCCATCCATATTGGCTTCTGCAACAAATTTGCGCCAAAAGTAAGTGTTCCATCCTTTGTTATTTCTAATAAAACCATTATTTTCATTTACACCTGTTGCTACAACAAATGTGCAAGGGTTCGGTGCATTTCTCAACCATCCTAAATAATTAGTATAGGGAAGAATAAGTGTTTGCTTCATTCTTGGATCTCTTTGATCGTACATTGAAGTTAACTCATTTAAATACTTTGGATAAGTTGCAACAGATTTTCCACCAGGTTCGAGTGTAGCTACAAAAGTTTCTTTCTTAACATTGTCGCTTTCATTAAAACCAGGTATAAAATCATTCCAGTTGAATGGTTTACCATCTTTAAGTTCGTACATAGCCATTAAATCTGTTGATGGCATGGAGTTGTTCCAAGAAGAACCAAACGAACTTCTCGTTCCCATATAAAATGTCATGGGCATTCCATAGTTAGTGCCAATTCCACCTATATTTTGAATTGCAAAAACCATTTCTTTGCTTTCATCTGCACCTCCTAATTCTTTTGGTAGAAACAGTTGATCGTATTCAGGATGCAGTTCATATCCATAATCGCTCTTCAGAACTATTTCCTCAAAATCCTTTGTAGCATTCGGGTAATCTTTTGCATACAAATATACTTTTCCTCTCAAAGCATAAGCTGCTCCTTTTGTTGCTCGTCCATAATCAAGCTGATCCCATGCAACTGGCAAACCAGCTATTGCATCAGTTAAATCTTTTAGAATAAAGTTACGTGTTTCTTCAACAGATGATCTTTTTTTCAATAGATCATTGTAGTCCTTTTCTAACACTACAGTTTCATCATACAATGGAACTCCTCCATAATAATCTAAAAGGTGAAAATAAAAGAGTGCTCTTAAAAATTTAGCTTCACCCAGCACTTTTGTCTTAACATCATCAGATATAAGATCAGAATTAGCAACATTACGTATCACATTATTGGCTGTCATAATGCCGTGATAAGTAGATTGCCATTTACCCTGCACTTGTCCATCGCGGTCGGAGTAAACTCCTGTTGCGATATTAAAATATCCAGGATTATCAAATCCTAATCCCACATCACTTAAACAGTCAGTGCCGAAAATAATACCAAATAAATTGGTTGCACTCATTTGTGAATAAACTCCCATAATGCCCATTCTAGCTTGATCATCATTTTGCCAAAATGTTTGTGAGCTTGGTTTATCTAGTGGGTATCTATCTAAATCGTAGCAACTTGTAAAGAAAATTACTGCGATTAATGTATATATGTATTTATTTATTTTTGTCATAATAAGTTGAATTAAAATGTGAAATTAACTCCAAAAACAGCTTGACGCATAGTAGGATAATCTGTGTTGCTTACCTCTGGGTCAATACCAGGGTATGAGGTAAATGTAAAGTAGTTTTCTAAACTTACATAGAATCTAACTCTTTCAATTTCCACCTTTGACAATAAGTTTTTTGGTAATGTATATCCCAGTTGAATATTCCTTATTTTCAGATAAGATTTGTTTTGTAACCAGAAATCACTTGGGCGTATATTCTTAGTGTCTGAATAATTTAAAAGTCTTGGAAATTTTGCGGGTGTTGTACGTCCTTCATACCACCTGCCATCTGCAATCTCTTGGTTAATTTGATATCCCCATCTTACAGAAGGTCTGTAATAATTATCAGCATAATACATCTTTAAACCACCTGTTCCTTGTATTAATGTAGAAAAATCAAAACCTTTATAATTAGCACCCAACGAAAGCCCAAACATTAAAGTCGGATTAGCTCCACTTCCAAATGTTGTTCTGTCTTCGTCATTTATGAGTCCATCACCATTTATATCTTTATATAAGATATCTCCTTTGGATGGTCTTCCATAAGAAGCGAATGGATTTCTCTTATTGTTAGTTTTAGGATCAATAGGTGCATTGTCTACAATTTGCTGTACTAATGCCATATCTTCATCTGTTTCAATAATTCTATCGGCTGTTAGTAGATATTGAATCCCAATAGGTAATCCTTCCTGTATAAGGCCATTATTTACAATGGTATATTCATCACCTTTATATTTTGTAACCTCATTTTTTATGTAAGATAGATTACCTCTCACATAGTAATCGAAATCACCTACTTTATCTCGCCATCCTAAGGTAAGCTCAACACCATTATTTATAACAGTTGCACTATTTTGTTTAGGAATAGAAGCAGTACCATGTACCAATGGAGCAGGAAGATTTATCAAAATCCCAACAGTTCTTTTATTAAATACATCAATGGTTGATGTCAACTTATTGTTTAAAAAACTAAAGTCTAAACCAAAGTTTGCCATGTATGTTTGCTCCCATGTCAACAATGAGTTGGCTATAGCATTTTGGTATAAGCCTTGCTGTACAGAGCCATTTAGCACATAATTGCCAATTGAATAAACTGACAGAGCGTCATAGTGTCCCTCTGATTCAGAGTTTCCCACCGAATTATTACCCAAAGATCCATAAGAAGCTCTTAATCTAAGACTACTTAATCCTTTTTCAAGCAATGAGGTCATAAATGGTTCTTGATCTATTCTCCAACCAGCAGAGAATGAAGGGAAATAACCCCACCTTTCGCTACTCAAAAATCTTGAAGAACCATCAGCACGTAAATTTAATTCTAATAAATATTTCTCAGCCCAATTAAGATTGACACGTCCGAAATAAGACCTCATAGCCCATTCATACTTCGATCCGCTTGATGATGCATCGCCTATAGCAGCATCAATCACGCCAAGAGAAGGATCAATTAAGTCCTGTTTGCTTGTTTGAAACCTTTCAGATGAATATTGTTCCTGACTTGCTCCAGCCAAAGCCTTCACATCCAGTTTACCTAATAAAACAGTTTCATACGTACCAGAAATGTCCATGAAATACCTATCTGTTTTAGCAGAATAATTCATGATACTTGATCTGCCTTTTCCAGCTGTTGCAATAGTGTTAGTCAGGAAGTTCCATCTATCATTAAATACTGGTTTTGATGTTCTTTTTTGATTGGATGTATCATATGAAAAAGAGCCTGTTACAGTGAAGCCTTTGAAGGGATTAATGTTTGTATAAAACTGAGCTGATCCTCTTTGTCGTTTATCTTCCCCAGATGAAGCATTCAGTCTATGTAACACATTGTTTGATTGTGGATCATCCTCAGAATTACCAACCGAGCCATATCGTCCATCAGGAGCTCTAAGTAGAAACCCTGGTGTGGAAGCTTGTGCATACAAAAACAGATCATCTAAAGCATAAGCACCTAAGCCAAAATTAGAAGTGCTTGCATTTATATTTGTTCCAATTGTCATCCACTCTTTTAATTTACTTTCAACGTTCGTTCTAATATCATATCTGGTCACACCAGCCTTTTCAATAACTCCAGGATCATCCATAAAACGGAAAGAAGAGAAAAAACGAAGATTTTCAGCACCGCCTGATAATGATAATGAATGATTTTGAGAATTTGAGGTTCTAAAAACTTCTTTTCGCCAATCATTATTCGGATACATTAATGGCTCCTTGCCCTCCATCTCTCTCCATTTATCAATTGAACCTTGACTAAACGGAAGTGATTGATTAGAGTTTTTCATTCCTTCATTTACCAACTCCATATAGTTAGCATAGTTAGTAACTGGTTCTATCGTATTGGCAACAGACTGTAGAGATAAGTAGCCGTTGTAATTAATTTCCATTTTTCCGGTCTTACCTTTCTTTGTGGTAATAAGAATTACACCATTTGCTGCTCTCGATCCATATATTGAAGCAGAAGCAGCATCTTTCAATACAGACATATTCTCAATATCCTCAGGATTTACATTTGAAATATCACTCTCTACTCCATCCACAATTACTAAAGGGGCTGAATTATTTAAAGTTCCCTGTCCCCTAACTAAAATTGAAGCATTATTATTTGTGGGCCTATTGGAAGATGAGTTTACATAAACACCAGCTGCTAAACCAGCTAAACCTGATGAAATATTAGTAACAGGGCGGCTTTCTGATAGGTCTGACATATTTACAGAACTTACCGAACCTGTTAGGTTTACTTTCTTTTGTGAACCGTAACCCACTACTACCACTTCGTCTAACAACTCAGTGTCTTCTCTTAAAGTAACAGACACGGTGTTTCTTCCATTTAATGCTACTTCTACAGATTGGTATCCCACATATGAAATAACAACTGTAACATTTAGAGAAGGTACATTTAATTGAAAATTTCCGTCAATATCTGTGACTGTACCTGTTGTTGTACCTTTTACTATAACACTTGCGCCTATTATAGTCTCGCCATTAATGTCAACAACGGTTCCTTTTAAAGTAGTTGTCTGTTGTTCTGCGCTAAAAGATCTTTCTGGTGTTGGGTTTGCCATTGCTGTGTTGTAACTCAATAAAGAGAAAACCCAAAAAAATAGAAAGAAAATAACTTTTGAATTCCTTATTTTTTTCATTTAGTTATAAATTATGATTAATATATAAATTGATTTTTCTAATAATTCTATTTTCAAATATCTTAATTTGAATAATTCTTTTTAATATGACACTGTTTGATATTCCTCCTTTCCATTTATTTGAAAATTCTAAGATTTATATTTTGTATGAATTAGATTATTAATAATGACATTCTCCATCTTTTAAAGGTGTTGTGATTTTATTTATGAAAAAATATAACCATATTTTGAACAATGTGATAATACGCTCCTTTTATTGTAAACATTGTTCATCTTTTACTTTGTAAATATAAACTATTTTGCCATTATTGCAAAACATAATGAGCTTTTTATCAAAATAAACATGTATGATACATTTAGATATAACGACGCCCCTGCTTCATTTTAGTTAAAACAGGGGCGCGAATATATGGTGTTACTTCTAAATTATTGTATTTAAAACACTTTTATCATAAATCTATAGATTGAACAACCAATTTGCCGCTTTCTACAATCAATTGCACATCGCTTACACCTGATTGCCCTACTGGAATAGTAATTGTGTTTTTTCCGTTGTATGCTTTTGAAGTGAAGTCGATAAACTGACCACCACCTTTAGACAATCTAATTTTGTATTTTGATAGGTTCTCTGACTTACTATCAAAAATAATTTTGATTTCTTCAACTTTATTTGATTGCAATAATGAAATTGTTAGTGAATGACCTTTACTACCAGTCCAGGTCGATTGTATATCATCATTAAAAATATTGTTTGCAGAGTCGCTGGATGGGTCTGAAATAACATTAAACATTGCTTTGCTAGAGGTTTTTGGTGTGGCATCATCATCTATAGACTCAACAACTGTGAAGATATTATCTAAACGTATATCTTCTGAAGATGCACCAATCATTACTTTAAATTCGCCAGGCTCTACAATCCACTCATTGCTCTGATTTAATAGTCTTAAGTATTCAGGAATGATTTTCATTTCAACCCTTTTGGTTTCTCCAGGGTTTAAATGCACCCTTTCAAAACCACGCAGGTTTTTCTCATAAGTGGTAACAGTGCTCAATACGTCACGTGTATACATTTGCACCACTTCGTCTCCTGCATGGTTTCCGGTATTGGTTACATTGAAAGAAACCATGAGCGAGTCGTCTGCTAATATCTGATTTTTAGAAAACTGCAAATCAGAATATTCAAATGTAGTATAGCTTAGTCCGTATCCAAAGTGATAGAGTGGACCAGCAGAACGTGTCATTGCACCTTCCATTCCTAAACCCGAACCTCCATCTATTTGCGAATTGGGTTTAGCTGGGAAGTTAAATGGAATTTGTCCGACTGTTTTGGGGAATGTAACTGTAAGTTTTCCGCTTGGATTGTAGTCTCCAAAAAGAATATCTGCAATAGCAGTTCCACCTTGCGAACCAGGATACCACGCTTCTAAAATAGCAGGCACAAACTTATCGGCCCAGTTAATGGATAGTGGTCTTCCGTTTACCATAACAAGTATAGTGGGTGTTCCTGTAGCATGAACTGCCTGCAGGAGGTCTAATTGACGGCCTGTGAGTTCAAGCGATGAACGTGAACGGTTTTCACCAGCTGTGCGTATATTCTCTCCTAACACTACAATTGCCACATCGCTCTTCTTAGCATCAGCTACAGCTTTGTCTATTTCGGCTTGCTCTATATCTGATAGAGGGAAATGGATAAGCTCAGATTCAGGCCAATTGGGGTCTACCATATCGCAACCTTTAGACAAGAGTATTTTGGCATCTTTGCTTAGTTTTTCAACTATGCCCTCATATACCGTGGTAACATCTACTGCCAAAGGTCCGTAATGTGTGAGTGCATAAGATGCATCGTTTGCATTAGGACCTGTAATTGAGATTGTTTTAATTTTGCTTTTATCTAATGGAAGGAAGTTGTCTTCATTTTTCAATAACACAATACCTTCACGAGAAGCCTGAAGTGCTACTTGTTGATTCTCTTTTCCGTTTACTTCTATGTCGGCTTGTTGCAAATCCATTTGATAAGGATTGTCAAACATTCCCACTAAGAATTTAACGCGCAAAATATCTCGTACACGCTCATCAATAACCTCCATTGGAATACGGCCTTCTTCAACCAATTCTCTTAATGGAAGAACATAAGAATCAGGTGATCTAAAAGTACAGCGTACATTAAGACCGGCCATTACTGATTGATAAACAGACTCTTTCATATTGGCTGCTGTGCCGTGTTTCATAAACAGATACTCAACAGCATCGCTATCCGAAACTACATATCCTTTAAATCCATACTTATCTCTAAGCATTTCTGTTAACCAAAAGTGAGAGCCCTGAACAGGTACTCCATCGTAATCATTATACGAGCTCATTACACCTAACATTCCTGCATCGCGAATAGCGCGCATCCATGGATACATATGTACATTCTTTACTTCGCGCCACGACATTTGCGGATCAACACGCGACATGCCCTCTCTCCCTCCTTTATTGTTAGCATAAGCTGCATAATGCTTGGCAGTAGAAGCTACTTGAAAATCTTTTTGCATTCCCTTAGTCATTTCTACACCCAACTCTGCAACTAAATAAGGACTCTCGCCATAGATCTCTTCATAGCGCCCCCAACGTTGGTCGCGACCAACATCTAGAATAGGAGCATACACATTTGTATAACCCAAGAGACGACCTTCGCGCCCAGTAATTTCACCAACTCTGCGAACTAAATCTCTATTCCAAGTTGTGCCAAGCCCCAGTTGTGTAGGGAAGTTAGTTGCTTTGAAGCTTTCAACACCACGAATTCCTTCATTTGTAAAATCAGTAGGTATTCCCAAACGGGTATCTTCTACAAAGAACCGTTGCACCTCGTTTATTGCCCATGCATGTTTAGATGCTGGCCATACCCACTCATTGTCGGATGGAGGAAGTCCCCATTGCTGAAAGCCATTTAAGTGCTCATCAATGGCTCCCATGCCATCTTTCCAGAGTTGTTGCTTCCAGCTCTCATTGGGTAGGTCGTCTTTCAATACACGCCCATAACCATAAAGCGTAACCATTTGATTGGTTTTTTCCTCAATGTTCATTTGGTTTATGAGGTCATCAATGCGGTCATCAATATTGGCGGTTGGATCTTCGTAAACATCCTTCATGCCATTTTTATTAAAATCTATCCACCCGTTTTTATAGATTTTATTCTTGGGTAGGTTATATGTTTTTAGATTGTCTTTGTAGGTGTTTCGCGTATACTGTGAAAAAACAGTATTAGTGCTGAAACAGACTAGAAAACATATTAGCGATATTTTGTAAAATTGTTTCATAATCATATATTTAAATTGTTTATTATTTATTATTCATATCTTAATAAGGTATCATATCACCTAAATACTTAGCGTCATACCAAGGGTCATTCGTATCTTTTAATAACGCACCTAATTGAGATAATAAATTATCTTTTAGTTCTGGGTAGTCATCTAAATTCAAATTATTCATCTGATAAGGGTCTTCTTTATCATTGAAAAAGATTACTTCGGTCAACTCATGTGTTTTTTTATTAATGCTTAGTGACAATGTATAATCTTTAGTTTTTATACCGCGTGAGCTTGGGAAGTATGAAATAACATTGCCATCTTCATCTACATCTCCATTTAAATTGTGGATATATAATACACCCTCGTCAAACTTGATGGATGAATCTTCTTTTAAAAGAGCATCGGAATAATCCTTACCTTGAACTGATGATGGAATTTTAGAGCCTAAATTTGCAGCACCTAAGAGTGTAGGCATAATATCTACACTAGAAAACAAACCATCAACAATTTTGGGCTGTATTTTATTAGGATATCTTATTAAAAAGGGTACACTCATTGATTCTGTGTAAGGGGAGTTTTTAGGATCTACCACTCCTTGACTACACATTGTTTCTCCATGGTCTGATGAAAAAACAACGATGGTGTTTTCGTACAAACCTAATTCTTTTAAAGTAGCTAATATTCTTCCAAACTCACGGTCAACACCTGTAACATTTGCAAAATAGTAGGGTGCTGCTGATACTTTATCCATAGAAAGATCAACATTTGGTCTGATTAATAGCTCCGATGCAGATTTATCTTTATACAAATTGTAATCTTCTTCCATAGCATCATCAAGTGAGTTGTATGGGCTATGGGGAGGATTCATACCAATCACTAAGAAGAAAGGTTTGTTTGGGTCGCGTTGCTTGTTCTCATTTTTCATGTACGCAATAGCCATGTCAGCTTCATGCTTTGGAGACCACTCTTTTGGTTCATGTTTCTTACCATTATTATCCCAATAGTGAGGATCTTTGTGTACATCAAATGTTCCATATGAATACCAATAATCAAAACCATGACGTCTTTCAACTGGGGTATAGGTATCCCAAACAGGCCATTTGTCTTCTACATAATTGCCAGGATTTTCGGGGTCAGTAGGTGTTGGAAAGTCTAGGTGTAGTTTGCCAATATAGCCACAAGAGTATCCTTCTTGACTAAATACATCGCTCCAAGCTGTCACTTCTTCACGAAGTGTGCTAATGGGGCGTAAAGAATTTGGATTTAATGAAACTCCGTTGTTTTGTGGATACATGCCAGTGAACAGCATACCTCTGTGGGGTCCGCTTAATGGACAATTACTTAGTGCATTTGTAAACACAGCCGATTCACGTGCAAACTCATTAAGATTAGGAGTTAAGACTGGGTCGGGTTTGAAACGAACAGATTCGGAAAAAGGAGCGTCTCCCCAAAACTCCATTGCATGGTTTCGCATTTGGTCGGGAAATACATACACTATATTTGGGAAGTCTTGTTTAGGCTCTTCCTTATTTGAATTACATGAAACTGATGCAAGCAATGTTAGCCCCATCATTGGACGTAATATCTTCATAGGTGAATATTTTATAAGATTTAATTGACAAATTAAACTGCAAGATAATGAAACACTTTGAGAAACTCATAATGCTTTATTTATTTTTAATACGTTAACACGTATTATCCATGGCTCACGGATTTTTTAAGTACTACATAAGCTTTACTCCAATAATCCATTTAATCCCTCATTATTCATCACATTTTCATTAGTATATATGTCAACGATTAATAATCAGAAGTTTACTGGCTTGTTGAAATTTAATACAAAGGCCCACTTTTGGGCTATGTTCGTTTTTATCTAATCACTGAGCCTGTCGAAGTGTACACATCTGCTACGCCAGCAAACTCCTTGAAATAGTGGCCTATATCAGCGGAGTTCGACGCCCCAGCATCTACGTATACTTCGACTTCGCTCAGCAACCAGCTAAAAACGTGATTAATACGGGTTAATCATATAGCATATTTACAAAGCCTTCTTTTAATAGAGAACTATATTATTAAGGTGACATTTCTATATCAATAATAGTGCTGTTCACTTATTATTTATCTATTTATTGAAATAAATAGTATATATCTATCAAAAAATTACCAAAACAGAGATATTATATATAATTTTGCTATCTGTTTAGAGAGGAACTGTTTCTTTCTTCGAAATTTACTAACAATAATCATATATGCGCAAAGATAAACCAGCACGATTGATACTCGAAAATGGTGTAGTTTTTCATGGGAAATCGTTTGGCTCAGAGAAGTCGAGTTCGGGTGAGGTCGTTTTTAGTACGGCTATGGTCGGTTATCCAGAAAGTCTAACCGACCCGTCCTACGAAGGGCAGATACTAACAATCACTTATCCAATAATCGGAAATTACGGAGTCCCACCTAACAGTATGACAAAAGGAATTTCCGATTTTTTTGAATCAGATCGGATTCATGTAAAAGGCCTTGTAGTGTTGGACTATTCTCACGACTATTCGCATTGGAATGCCGAAAAATGCCTTACAGACTGGTTGAAAGAGGAAGATATACCAGCAATTTACGACATTGATACACGCGAGTTGACAAAGATATTACGCGAAAATGGATCGATGAGCGGAAAAATTGTGATTGGTGATGCTGATACAACTGACGCTGAAAAAGAGTTGGAATTTTACAATCCATCTGAAGAAAATTTAGTAGCCAAAGTGAGTTGCAAGGAGATAATTGAATATAAAAATGGTGATAAAAAGGTAGTCTTGGTAGACTGTGGTGTGAAACATAGTATCATCCGCCATTTTCTAAGCAAAAAGATTCATTTAATAATAGTCCCTTGGGATTACAATTTCAACACAATAGAATATGATGGACTGTTTATTTCTAACGGAGCTGGCAATCCTGAGTTTTGTAAAGAAACGATAGATAACATACGTATGGCGATGAATAGGAATAAACCAATATTTGGTGTTAGTATGGGCAATCAATTACTGGCAATGGCTGCAGGTGCTAAAACTTACAAGTTGAAATATGGACATCGCGGACACAATCAACCTGTGAGAAAAGTGGGTGAAAATAGTTGCTATATTACTTCACAAAACCATGGTTATGCGGTAGATGTTTCTGGATTGAGTAGCGAGTGGGAACCTTACTTTGAAAACATGAACGATGGTACTAACGAAGGAATAAAACATAAAACAAAACCGTTTTCATCGGTTCAGTTTCATCCTGAATCTGTTGATGGGCCTACTGATACAGAGTTTCTGTATCAAGATTTTATAGATATGTTGTAGTTGCTACACAGAAATAAAAAAGAATAGCGTCAACATAAATTAGTAGGCTCACAAAAAACAATGTGTAGCTAAATGATATATAGATAGATAAAATAAGCAAATGACAACAAAAGATACATCCACTAAAAACAAACTACCTTACTCTCGTAGTGATATTAAGAAAGTCTTGCTGCTGGGTTCAGGAGCACTTAAAATTGGTGAAGCGGGAGAGTTTGATTACTCTGGCTCACAGGCACTGAAGGCTTTGAAGGAAGAAGGAGTAGAGACCATTTTAATAAATCCTAATATTGCTACCGTTCAAACATCGGAGGGGTCTGCTGATAAAATATACTTTTTGCCCATTACGCCTTTTTTTGTAGAAAAAGTTATAAAAAAAGAGAACCCCGATGGGATATTATTAGCTTTTGGTGGGCAAACTGCCCTTAACTGCGGAGTGAAGCTTTTTGAGGCTGGCATATTAGAGAAGTACAAGGTGCAGGTACTCGGAACACCCGTTGAAACAATCATGGCAACTGAAGATCGTGATTTGTTTGTGAAGAAGCTAAACGAAATAGATGTAAAAACCATTCAGAGTTTTGCTACAAACTCTATGAGCGATTCTCTTGAAGCTGCCGAAAAATTGGGTTATCCTATTATTGTTCGCGCTGCTTATTCATTAGGAGGTTTGGGTTCAGGTTTTTGCAACAATCCCGAAGAGTTGAAACAGTTGGCAGAGAAAGCTTTTTCATATTCCGATCAGTTATTGATTGAGAAATCGTTGAAGGGGTGGAAAGAAATTGAATATGAAGTTGTGCGCGACCAATACGATAATTGTATTACCGTCTGCAACATGGAGAACTTTGACCCATTAGGCATTCACACTGGTGAAAGTATTGTGGTAGCTCCATCGCAAACATTGACTAAGTCAGAAGTTAATAAACTGCGTAGTCTTGCCATTCAAATTGTGCGCCACTTGGGCATAGTGGGCGAGTGTAATGTGCAGTATGCCTTTGACACAGACTCTGAAGATTACAGAGTGATTGAGGTGAATGCACGTTTAAGTCGCTCTTCGGCACTAGCTTCTAAAGCAACTGGCTATCCTTTGGCTTTTGTAGCTGCTAAGTTGGGCTTGGGCTATGGGCTGTTTGATTTAAAAAACTCTGTAACTAAAACTACGAGTGCTTTCTTTGAACCTTCGTTGGATTATGTGGTAGTAAAAATACCTCGCTGGGATTTAGGTAAATTTTCTGGTGTAACAAAAGAGATTGGCTCTAGCATGAAGTCTGTTGGAGAAATTATGTCTATTGGTCGTACGTTTGAAGAAGCAATTCAAAAAGGTTTGCGAATGATTGGGCAGGGTATGCACGGCTTTGTCGAAAATAAAGAATTAAAAATAAAAGATATAGACAAAGCACTGAATGAACCTACCGACGAGCGTATATTTGTTATAAGCAAAGCATTTAGAGTTGGTTACACCATTGATCAGATTCACAACTTGACCAAGATAGACAAGTGGTTCTTGCATAAATTGCACAATATACTTGAAACGGCTGAAGAGATTGAGGCATTGTTGCCACAAGATGTAGACTTGTCTAAACCTGAAAACGAGAGTTTTGATGAGCTTTTAAAAGTTGCTAAGAAGCAGGGCTTCTCCGACTTTCAAATTGCACGTGCTGTTTGGAAAGAAGATATGCCCGACGATGGGTCTGAAAAGATTCGTAAATATAGAAAGAGTCTGAATATTGTTCCGGTTGTGAAACAGATTGACACGTTGGCTGCTGAATACCCTGCGCAAACCAACTATCTCTATTTGACTTACAATGGTACTGAAAATGATGTGCTCTATGTGGGTGATAAGAAATCGGTAGTTGTATTGGGTTCTGGTGCTTATCGTATTGGGTCGTCTGTTGAGTTCGATTGGTGTTCGGTGAATGCACTCAAGACTATTAGGAATGAGGGCTACCGTTCGGTAATGATTAACTACAACCCCGAAACAGTGTCTACTGACTATGATATGTGTGACAGACTCTACTTTGACGAACTTACATTTGAACGTGTCATGGATATTGTTGAATTAGAGAATCCTCACGGAGTGATACTTTCCGTTGGTGGGCAGATACCGAATAATTTGGCAGTACGATTAGATAATTTTGATGTTAATATATTAGGTACTCAAGCCAACAAGATAGATAATGCTGAGAACCGTCACAAATTCTCGAGCATGCTGGACGAGTTAGGTATTGACCAACCTCGTTGGAAAGAATTGACATCGCTTAGCGATATTGAAAGCTTTGTAGATGAAGTTGGCTATCCTGTTTTGGTGCGTCCATCATATGTGTTGTCAGGGGCTGCTATGAATGTTTGTTCAAACTACGATGAGTTGAAAAACTTCCTTCAGCTGGCTACAGATATCTCTTCGAAATATCCTGTAGTGGTTAGTGATTTTGTGGAAAATGCAAAAGAGATAGAATTTGACGCTGTTGCAAAGAATGGAGAGGTTGTGACCTATGCTATATCGGAACACGTTGAGTTTGCAGGGGTACACTCAGGAGATGCTACTATTCAGTTTCCACCACAACGATTGTATGTAGAGACTGCTCGCAAGGTAAAGAAAGTGGCACGACAGATTGCTAAAGCTTTAGAAATATCAGGTCCGTTTAATATTCAGTTTCTTGCTAAAGAGAACAATATTAGGGTGATAGAGTGCAACTTGCGTGCATCGCGCTCTATTCCATTTGTATCAAAGGTGTTGAAAA
>CAZIUT010000013.1:0-17755 GCA_964542545.1 uncultured Dysgonomonadaceae bacterium
TGATAGGAGCACCATTGAGTGCCTCGGCTACATAAATTTTAAAATAGTATCGGGTTGGGAAAAGATGTTGAAACACCTGCACCCCACGTGGCATAGCCTCAATGGGAAATGTGAAACCTGTGAAACTAACCCCCAATATGGCATATACCGCCACCAGGCTCAGAGCTTCGCGCAAAGAGGGTAGCAAACCAATAAACATTACACCAATAGCCTGATAGGCCAATACAAACAGGAAGGTTGCAATAGAATACCTCAGCAAACTACCATTCATGGGAAAGTGCATAAATTTGTATAGCACTATATTACCACCTATTCCAAGTATTGTAAACAAAATAGTGTAGGGCAACAATTTTCCTATAAGTGCCGCAAGCATCGATTTATTGGCTGTTTTCATTAAATCGGGGGTGGTATTCATCTTTATTTCAAACCCAATTGTAAACACAGTCATCAGCAATATCAGCATCTGCATAATGCCTGGCAACATCATGTTTAGCAAATACACACCATAGTTTACATAAGGGTTGGCAATCATGTGCGAGTCGTTTGAAATAGGTTGCACTAAGGCAAGAATCTCTTTATCTATCACCTCTTCGCCTTTTAGCTCCAACATTTTCTTTTGCACAAAAGCTATCCCCAAGTTACTCATATAAATGAGCTCTTTGTAGGCCAACGATCCAGCCACAATATATGCCTCGTTTACATAGAACGAGTATTCGGGTTGTTGCGATGACATTAACTTTCTGCCAAAATCTTTATCAAGTGTGTAGAAAGCATATATATCACCCCGCTGCATTGCATCGCGCGCCTCTCCATAATCAACATATTGTTTCACAACATGCACATTGGGCACAGCATCAATATTTCTGACAAATGTGCGCGACACATAAGAATGATCTAAATCTACCACACCAATGGGAAGCGAACGAGGCATACCATCGCTAAATATACTGAGGAAGAAAATATAACAAAAAACCATTACAAGTACCGACGAAACCAGATAGATGGGCCTGCCCAATATCCTTTTCCATTCTCTACGAATAACGGCTAATGTATTTTGAGGTAAATTTTTGAACATTGTTTATTTGATTACTTTTTCCATAATGGCCGACATGCCAGGACGCAAATCTTTTACAGGAGCTATGGGTGTGGCGCGCACCTCAAATGTGCGTGCATCAAACTGACCCGAAGCTTTAGTAGTTTTCCAGGTAGCAAATGATGCTAAAGGTTTTATATAAGTAATTTCAAGCAATACTTTCTCATTCAATGCCGGAATGGTTACTTCTATTTCGCCACCCATTTTCATATCCTCTAATAAGTCTTCTCTCACATTGAATGAAAACCAAATATCGTTCATATCAACTATATTCATGATAGGCGACCCAGAGGCTATCAATTCTCCTGAAGATGGAAACACCTCTGACACTTCTCCTGATATGGGCGAAAGCAAAATTGTTTCGGCCAAAAAAGCCTCCACCTCTGCTATAGCACCTTTCGCTTTATCTACAAGTGCCGATGATGATAGTTTATCCTCTTCCTCAGCACCATTCATTGCCATATTGTATTGCGATTTAGCACCTGAAGCTGTTGCAACTGCGGCTTTATATTGTGCCTCCACTTCGTCGCGCTTCTGAGCAGTTATTACACCCTTCTCAAATAATCGCTCTACTCTATCGTAAGATTTCTTAGCAATATCTACACCTATCTCTGCTTTTTGCCACATTTCATATGCTCCCTCAATAGCTTCGGAGCGTACACCTTTATTAGCTTTTTGTAGCTGTGCTAAAGCTGCAGATTTTGCTGCATTGGCTTGTGCCAACTTGGCTCTCACCTCAGGACTATCTATTAGCACCAACGTATCGCCCAGTGTTACTTGCTGTCCTTCTTGAGCATAGAGCTGAAGAATACGCCCAGGAACCTTCCCCGAAATGCGCACTTCGTTCACTTCGGCAGAGCCCTGAATAACCACTGGCACTGGCTTATATACATACCAACCAATTATAAATACAATAACAACTACGGTGGCCAATCCTATAAGTGCTACCTGCAGGTTACGGTTGCTTTCATTTGCTTGTTTCATAAAAAAATATCTGTTTTTTTGTTTTATTCCTATTTTTCGTTTTGTAACATGGGTGGAAGTAGTGTACCAAGCGACTTTTGCAAGTACAAATTGTGCAACTTCACATCTATTGCTGCATCAATATTTTCAGACTTGGCCGATAGCCATGCAGTTTGTGCCATCAACACATCGCTTGCAGTAATTACCCCCTCGTTAAAGCCTTCATTGGCATACATCAAGTTCTCTTCGGCACTTTCTACACTCTTTTGTGTTTGCAACTGCTTTTTTAAACTCTCGTTTGTTTGATGAACCGATTGGCTAATCTGTAGTTCAATCTTCTCTTTGGCATCCTCCAACTCCAATGCAGCCACCACTTTATTGGCACGCGAAGCATTAAGGGTGTGTACACGCTCACCAAAATGAAACAGCGGAACCGAAGCTACTACACCAAAGTTGAACATGCCTTCGAATCTTTTTGTAACACCATTAAATGCGCTTGGGTTGGTTGCCATATACCCCCCACTCAATGCTATTGTGGGCAAAAACTCTGCCAACTTTAATTTCTCTTTTGCCTCAGCAATATTAGCTACTTGTGTTAGCATTTGTATCTCGGGACGTTTATTTAAAGCGTCTTGCGTGGGAATCACTTGCACCAGGCTTGGATTGTTATCCAAATCGGCATCTTCAAGCATAATTTGCTCGTCAAGTGGCAAACCACAAACCTGGTTAAGAGCCATGCGCGATAGATTGAGACCGTTTTCGGCTTTTATTATAGACAAGTCGGCCTCGTTCATCTTCACCTTCACTTTCAGCACATCGGCTTTTGTAGCCATTCCCTCATCAAAGAGAGCAGTAATATTGGTGTCGAGTTTCGAAACCACATTTTTCAGCTCATGGGCCAACTTCACCTTATTTTCTAACGATACCACCCGCCAATACGACTCATCTACCTCTAATAGCAAATCAATCATAGCATCTTGCGAACGTGCTTGAGCAATTTTTTCGCCATATCCAGCAATAGAATACATTTGCTTTATTTTACCTCCCATAAACAGGGGTTGCACAAAATTGATACCCCCCATAAACACATTGCGCACATCCATCTCAAAAGCTTTCTTAGGGAAAATAGCGTGATTTCTCCACTGCAAATCTCCTGGATTCTGACTTGGATCGAAGGGCACACCATTGCTATTGAGCGGAACTGGTTGCCCATCTATAAGTGTAAAATTGTTGCTGATGGCAGCATCTTCAAAACTGAATGTTCCATCTGGATTGGGCGTTGGTGTTGAGTTGGGACCTACACCAATACCCAAACTTCCATCGGGTTGTTTCACTCCCACAGGCAACATCAAGTCGTGTGGAAACAACGACATATTTTTCTGGTTCCATGCGTAGGCTCCCGTAGCCGAAATATCGGGCAAGAAGTGCGTAAATGCCGCTTTCTTCATACTTTGAGCTGCTTTCACATTCTCTTTGGCTATTTTGATGGAGCGATTATGCTCCAAAGCCATTTTTCTACAATCTTCTACATTATATACACTTTGAGCTGTTACTGAAACAGCCATAATCAGTGTAATGTATAAAAATATTTTTCTCATTTCAATTAAATTAGTATAACAACAGTTGCATATGCAAACAACTGCCCACAGTAAGTATTATATGTTTC
This sequence comes from uncultured Dysgonomonadaceae bacterium, assembly GCA_964542545.1. Lineage (GTDB taxonomy): Bacteria > Bacteroidota > Bacteroidia > Bacteroidales > Dysgonomonadaceae > UBA2632. The sequence goes on from CAZIUT010000013.1 coordinate 3,723, forward strand.
GGGGAATAGTTTTTTAAGAATCTAAATTACTGATAATCTTGTTCAAAAGCGTTCGCGCTAAAGAAATCTCCTCTTCGGAAACACCCTCAAGCGATTTGTCTACAACACTTTGAACAACACTTGTAACCTTGCTGCGCAAGCCTGCACCATATTGGGTTAGATGAATCAAGTTGACCCTCCTGTCGGTTGCATGAGGAACGCGCACCACAATTTTGTTTCGCTCTAAGTTATCAATCAAACGGGTCATGCTTGGTTTGTCTTTTCGGGTCAAATCGCACAACTCACGCTGTGTAACTTTATCTTCGCTCCATAAACATGTCAATACAGACCACTGCTCAGTAGTTATGCTGAGATCCTCTTTTGCAAAAGCCCTCAACAATGCTCTATTGATAGTGCTCGATATCTTACCTGTTAGAATACTAAAAACTTCTCTTTCTTGTACTTGCAATTTAAATTAGCTTATATGTTTAACTTAGACATAGTTGTTTAAACAACTATGCAAAGATATACTATTTTATATTACCAACTAATGCTTTTAATGTTTTATTAAATTGTTAATGTTTTTTGGCAACAAACAACACTGCCATTCCGATACGAAGTGAGGAGTCTGTAAGACAATTATAATTTCAAATAGTGAACAATCAATATTGTTTATCTCAGCAGATTTATCATCAATCTCTTGTTTTTGTAATTGAACTAGTTCGTTTGTTTTGGTCAATTTATTTTTTGTCAATTCAAGTTGCCCATTAATTAATTCATTTTTTTGCTTGAAGTTAAAAAAGCGTTGCCCTTGAATTTCAATATACCTTTTAAAAGAATCTGTATCAATATCATTCCTGAATCTTAAAGCTCTCTTAAAATCTCTGAATGCTAATTTAATTTTACCTTTTTCAAAACTTTCTCTCGATTTATTATAGAAAGAATCGGCCTTACCTGTATTAAGCTCTTCTGTTATTAAAGTTTCGGGTGTTTCGTATTTTGCAAATTCAATTACATTGGGGTCTGTTTTAATATCATAATTAGTAAGCTTAGTTTTTAACACTAAACCGCTAAACGAAGTGCATCTACTTAATGCTACATAAACTTGTCCTGGAGCAAATGCTCTTCCTAAATCAGCAAAAACTTTCTCAAATGTTAGTCCCTGACTTTTGTGAATAGTAATTGCCCAAGCCAAACGAATTGGGAACTGCTCAAATGTACCCACAATTTCTTCTACAATCTTTTTCTGCTCTTTATTGTAAGAGTATTGAATGTTGTTACAAGTAGCTCTTTCAACTTCTACTTCAGTTTCATCATCAAATATAACTGTAATAGAATCACCGTCAAGCTCTTTAATTTTCCCCATTTTTCCATTGTAATACTTCTTGGGAGCTCCAATGTCATTTTTTTACAAACATAATTTGAGCTCCAACTTTTAATTTTAAATCATGGTCAGTTGGTTTGTGTTTATTGGGAAAATCACCTTTCACATTGGCTTCGTAAATAAATAGCTCAGCTTTAAGTTGATCTAGCTTTGTGAGGTTTGTTTCATCAACAATAGAATTGTGGGTTGCTAGGGTAATATAATCACTACCATTACCAGTAAATGCGGGATTGTATTTTTCATTAAGAGTTTCAAAATAATTTGCAATTTACTTGACTTACTCTTACTCTTTTCAATAAGTCGATAAACTCTTGTTCGTTTTGCTAATATATTTTCTTTAATTCTATATACAATGGTGCGTGCTGCTCTATAACTTTTGAACTAAAGAATAGCGAGTTTTATAAAACTGAGAAAGTATGGCCATTGTTGATTATCAGCAATAGGTGATAATTGAAAAGTATCACCATTAGTATTACCTATACTCCACCAAAGGGTTGACTGGGCATTCTACGGAAGACTCTTAAAATCTTATCAATAACATCTAAGATGTCTGCTCTTATCATCAAAACTTCATCAATGATTAACAGCTCATAGTTTTCGATTATCTTCTTATCGTCCCTATATTTGAAAGTAGTATAAATTGTTTCTGGAGTTGTTGCACCTTTAGCCGATGTTCGTAATCTAGAGTCGCCAGGAACAAAGGGTCCAGAAGGAATTTGAAAGAAGGAATGAGTAGTTACACCACCTGAATTAATTGCAGCAACTCCAGTAGGTGCAAGAATTACAGTGTTCTTATTTGTAGAAGCCTTTATATATTTCAGGAAAGTTGCTTTACCTGTTCCTTCTTTGCCTGTAAGATAAACGAGCTTGTTTGTATGGCGTATAAACTCAGCTGCATTATTAAATTATACGTTTCCTTTATCAAGCTTTATGCTATCAATAGTTCCAATCATTTACTCTTTTATCTGATGGTTAAAACTTTTTTTTTATTATTGATGCATCAACCTTATATATCTATTTTAAAACCCCTGTTAACTAATCTGCGTTGCCATTTTTTCTTGTGCAAATTGACAATTCATTTCGTCTGAAAGTATCTTTTTGTTTTTTCTTTATCACCCTGATTTCAATTTACTTACAAGGACATTTCAAAACAAGGCGGCGTGCACACTTCTACGTGTCTCGCCCTCTTTTACCCTCACCTTGTTTGAGCACCTTCATCAAGTTTTTAGTACCAATGGGTTGTCGCTTTGTGCCGTGCTTTGGCTTTGTTTTTTTATGGGTTGTTGCTATCTTCTTTTTCTCTTCCCTTTTTTCTCTCCTCTCCTCTTTTGCCTTAATTTGCGCACTGGACTTTGCTACTACTTCAGATTCGGTATTGTTCTTTATCACGGTGGCTTCTGTGGCTTGTTCCGCTTTCTTTCGTGCTCTTCGTTTGTTGGTAGCAATGCGTGTTTTAATTCGTTTAGAATTGGCCGTCAGAATTATATTCAACTCATGAATAAGTTGCGAGTAGTCAACATCTTTATAAGTACTTTTATTAGCATCCACTTTTTCTAAAAAAAGGCGTAATATCCACAGTGCCTTCCGCCTTTTTTCGGGATTGTCACTTTTTGAATTCTTCTCTAGGTCATTTTTTCTTTTATCAAAAAGCTCAAAGTATTCAGTGTTTGCCTTTTCTAGTTCGTTTAGATAATGACGCAAACCCAAAGCTTCAAAAGCATCACCAGTAAGGTTTTCTGTTCCATTCACCTCTATGAAAAAAGAAAATATCCTAGCACCCACAAATTCTCTATTGAGCTGTCCTAAGTAGGTGAGGTGTTTTTTGGTTTGCCTTCTGGCAAGCTGTGCCTTATATTGTAGCGCTTTGTCATCCTCATTTAGCATTGCTTTTACATTTGCATTGATAAGCGAAGCATACATCAAGCGCCTTTTGTGTAGCTTGGTCAAAACAGATGTAACAGGGTGTTTACCTTTACTAATAAGAAACGTTTTTGCAATTGGTTTGTGCATAAGCAAATCGGTATACACATCTTGCAAATGCAAAGCTTCAAGGTCGTGCTTATTCAATACCGTAAGCGACTCTTCTATAAGGTCGTAAATCTCCGCGTTACGCAGCTTTGATATAGGAAATCTCTTTAATTCTTTCATGACATTAGCTTAAAAAAATGATTAATTGACAACTCTTTACAAATATAACCATTTAAATGTTATTCCCACAACATTCATTAAAACTCTGCCCGCAAAAAACCGTATGAAACTAATGAGCAGTCTTTAACCCGCATTATTCATCACGTTTCAAATGTGTATACGTTATATAGTTTATTATCACCTCTCTTTTCATTTACAAAACATGAGAAAATCAATTTTCAACTCCTGTCAAACACCCTGGATTGAAGATAAACAGTGGTAAGTATCTCGTTAAAGCTATCAAAAAGCTTTCAGCTAATGATAAGTATCTAAACAAAGCTATTCGATTGGTATTTACAATCACTTCTATCCTGCAAAAAACATTGAAAAGCATTTAGCCCATGCCCTCTATCTCACAAATGAAATTGAAGAGTATTTTAAAATTGACTGCTATCTTGCGAAACTGCTAAAAAGGAAATAAAGAACAACTTCTATGCCTCCCCACAAGTTTAATCTAAAAAAGAGAGTGGTCGCTATCCCTTCGCACACCTAGGATTGGAAATAACTAATGACTAAATACCTTCAGATTATTTTTTAATTAGCCTTAATAGATAGTGCTGATGAAAATCTTATATTATAGAGGTCTTTATACTTAAGACTAGATGAAAACGATATTTTCGGGCATCTTAATAGTTAGGAGTAATAATAATATGATTTTCATAAAGGCTTAAGTGTTTTTTTCTTATGAAAATATTAATTTCAATTACTCATTATACTTAATGATAAATACAATCCAAATTTCTGAAAGTTTTAATACTTATGTATGAATGAAAACAAAATTGGTGCTCATACTAATACTTAAGACTAGTTGAAAACATGGTTTTTGATTACTCTTAAGTATTAAGATTCTAGAAAAACTGTTTTACGGTATTGAGGTCATTGACTAAAGACAATTGGATACGTAGCGTGAGATAGAAGTCGTTGTCAAACACTATTTCAATAAAAGATTTAAGATAGAAACCATTGTAGAAAGATAATTCACCAGCTTTCTATTATAGATACCATTGCTCAAAACTAATTCACAATGGTTTCTATTGAACAAGTCAATTACCTGCTTGTAATAAATATCTTTTAGCGCATACTAACCTTTCTGTTTTTCTTTTAGAACATGGTTCACGGTATACTTACCACTTTGTTTTAATCAATAGGCAGATGAGATTGTATACAAGTCATTGTAGGAAAGCAATAAAACAGGTTGGATTGGAGATAATGACTGACGAATAGCTGTGTGAGATATACTTTAGAGCATATAATAGGGTGGAAAAATTGTTTTATAGATGACTCCGTTCAAATAAGATAGAAAACTATCATTATGCACATAAGAGCAAGAAGGGAATAGGGCAAAATGTTGCCAGATAGGCACATTGAGCTGTGGGCGTTGATAAAAGAGAGCTGTATATTTTAGGCGCTCTCTAATCAATTGAGGAAGTATTATTGTAGCTGTTGGAAGGTATAAACGAGTTGTTCAAAGCTTGTTTTTATAGTTGGTGGCTTTTAAAACTATTAGTGAAAATGCAATAATTAAAAAACTCACAATAGAAGAATTCTGTTATCTGCTTGTGTTATTCACTTCCTGTCTATTAATGCAAATAAATCCATGAAAAAATAAATTATATATCAAAATAAATAAAAGTTCTTGATAAATATTTAAAAGAAACAAACCTCACATAATACAAATAAAACACTATATTTACAACTAATTCTTAAATATATCTACAATGTCCTCGTCAAAAAACATAGCAATTTTCAATAAACTGTTCAACGATTACTATCGACAGTTTGTTTGTTTTGCTATTGGATATGTAAAAGATGAGGCTAAAGCACAAGATTTTGTTTCGGATGCATTTGCAAGCTATTGGGAAAAGAAAGAGACGCTGTCCGAGGATACAAATGCTCCTGCATATATACTTACTATTGTAAGAAACAATTGCTTAAACTATCTGAAACACAATAAAATAAAACAAAGAGCCACGCAAAAACTAACCGACCATGCACAGTGGGTGTTAAACACAAAGATATACACACTTGAAGCTTGCAAACCTGATAATATATTCTCGGATGAAATTAATCAAATAATAGAAAACACAATTAACAACCTACCCAAAAGAACAGCACAGATTTTCAGAATGAGCCGTTTTGAAAATTTATCGCACCGAGAAATAGCAAAACAATTAAGCCTGTCTACTAAGTCTGTTGAGTATCATATCACAAAAACATTGACTGATTTGCGACTTAACTTAAAAGACTTCTTAACAGTAGTAGTGCTTTTGTGCATTTATTTATAAATTAATCTGAAGTTTTGTTTAGGGATACCCCGCTCTCAATTGTTATATTAATACAAAGCAATGATAAACCCTTGCTTTAATCTATAACAAATGACAAACAAAGACGTATTACATAAATTCTTCAAAGGCAACACCACTTTCCAAGAGGAAGTGGAAATAAGAAAATGGATGGAAGCAAGCGAAGACAATAAAGCTGTTTTTTTCCAAGAGCGACTACTGTATGATTCAATTCTCCTTAATAAAAGTGTTGAAGAAAATAGAGCCAGTAAAACCAGACCTCGAAAAATTGGTTTCTGGAATTCATTTATAAGAGCAGCAGCCATTATTCTAATGCTTACAACTGCTGGGTTGCTTATTAATAAATATATTGAAGACCAGAACGCGTTTCATCATCTACATACCGTAATTGTTCCTCCTGGACAAAGAATCAATCTAATCTTAGCCGACAATTCTTCTATTTGGCTCAATGCTAATACTACATTTAAGTACCCATCACAGTTTTCTAAAAAACAAAGAGAAGTGTATTTAGATGGTGAAGCATATTTTGATGTTAGTGCAAATGAGAAACATCCTTTTATTGTAAATACTACTCAAGGAGGGATAAAAGTTACTGGCACAACATTTAATGTATCAGCCTATTCTAAATACGAGAAGTTTGAGACAAGTCTTTTTGAAGGAATTGTTGGTATTTATCTGAATGGTAGCGAAGATAAAGTTATAAATATTAAACCTACAGAAAAAGCCGTTTTCAAAGATGGTAGGCTTGAAGTAAGCAATATAAACAACTATGACGAGTTTTTATGGCGAAGAGGATTGATTGCATTCAAAAGTAAAAAACTACACGAAATTTTAGCTGTATTAGAGCAATATTTTGATACTGAAATACGGATAGATACTGACAGCTTACCCGATAATACCTATACTGGTAAATTTCGTCAATCAGATGGTATAGACTATGCTCTAAGAGTACTACAGAAAAGTATCAATTTTACTTATGAACGAGATAATGAGGGACAAATTATACATATAATAAACACCTAAAACATCAAGCCTATGAAACAATAGTAGCAAAAAACCGACAAATGCTGCAACACTTGCCGGTCAGAATTAAATCAATACAATTAATCTATTCAAATGTATTAATTATAAAACACTTACAAATGTATGAATAAAATCAATTTACCATGTGATGTTTTAACTAAAAAAACATCCGTTAATCATTTTCTATTGATTATGAGAACAGCAATTATTCTCCTATTTACGTGTGTTTTTATTACCGTAGCAGAAACAGGCTATACTCAAAATGCCAAGATTACGCTCAATAAAAACAAAGTAGACTTAAAAGAAGTTTTGAATGAAATTGAAATTCAGACTGACTATCTCTTCATTTATAATAATGAAGTAAATACAAGTGAAACAGTATCGGTGAATACAAAAAACGAAACTGTAAAAAATGTATTAACCCATATTTTAAAAGACACTGACATCGATTTCGTTATGGAAGGAAATCATATTATCCTTTCTTATATTGAACAAAAACTAAGCGCTAAAGAGGAAGCTAAAACTGAAACAGTGAAACAACAAGGTAAAGCTATTACTGGCACAATTGTTGATGCACAGGGCGAACCAATAATAGGTGCTAATATTATTGAAAAAGGCACTAGTAATGGCACAGTCACTGACTATGATGGTAATTTCTCATTGAATGTTGCCAACGATGCAGTTTTACGGATATCGTATATTGGATATTTGGAACAGGAGGTAACAACTGAAGGCAAGAGTACTGTGAATATAACTTTATTAGAAGACACTAGAACTTTAGACGACGTTGTTGTAGTTGGCTATGGAACCCAGAAAAAGATAAACTTAACAGGGGCTGTAGAATCGATAGATGGTAAAAAACTAGTTGACAGGCCTTCAAAAAGTATCACCGATGCGTTGCAGGGGAGCGTTGCAGGACTAATTGTTCAATCAGGATCGGGAGAACCAGGTTCATTCTCGTCATTTAAAATCAGAGGCAACACATCTATCAATAGTGGAGGTGCTTTAGTAATAATTGATGGAATACAAGGAGATATAAACACTGTTTCTGCACAAGACATCGAAAACATATCAGTTCTAAAAGACGCTGCATCTGCAGCAATATACGGTGCAAGAGCTGCAGAGGGTGTAATTATAATTACTACAAAATCTGGTTCGAAAGGTAAGTTGAGTATTTCATATAATGGAAATATTTCCTTTCAAACACCAACAAGAATACCCAAAAGTGTTGACGCATTAACTTATGCTAAATTAAAAAATGAAGCATATGCAAATGCTGGTGCTAGCCCAGAATTTAGTGCTGATGCAATTAATGCAATTAAAGACCCAAAGGTAAGTGCACTTCCAGCTGGAAATCAATGGCTTTACACAGATAACTTTGACTGGATTAGTCATATTTTCGACAATGCTTTTCAACAAACTCACAATCTAAGCATTTCAAATTCGTCAGATAGGATAGATTATCTGTTTTCAATTAATTATTTTGATCAAGATGGGTATTATGCTGATATTGGACCAAATAACTATGACCAATATAGCCTTAGACTTAACACTAAGATAGATATCATAAAAGACATTTTAGATTTTGATGTGCGCCTTAGCTTTGTTGCCTCTGATGATTATTATCATCCTGACTTTGCTGGTGCTGGTGGCCCAAATGCTCTAAAACAAAGTAATTGGAGTATTCCATATATTACTTTTATTCAAAGTGGCCCAAACATGCCAATAAAAGACCCTAATGGAAATTATTCTAGATATCGAATGCAAGCCAACCCAGTACAAGCTTTAAAAGAAGGTGGGTTTGGAGAAGAACTTAAAGAAACACTAGAAGGCAATTTCATGCTTACTTATAAACCAATTAAGGATTTAAGTATAAAAGCATCACTCGGAACAAGAAAAAAGCATACTGCAGGAACAGAATGGAGGCGTGCTTACGGAAAATATTATGTTGATGGAACATCGGTTGAATATGCAGGTCAATCTGGATCAAACAACTTGATTGAAGCCACAAGTAATACCACTTACTTTTCTGGTCAGCTATTTGCAAATTACAATGCTACTTTTAAAAAACACAATTTTGATTTTCTTGCAGGTATGTCTACAGAGAAAGAGGCATATGAATATCTTTTTGCAAAAAGACTTAATATTTCAGGAAATGAACTAGCTGCAATAAACCTGGGGTCATCCGATGGAATGACAAATAATTATGATGCTTATGAGTGGTCATTAATTTCAGGGTTTATGCGAATTAACTATGCTTTTGCTGATAAGTATTTGCTAGAGGGTAATATTAGGGCCGATGGTTCTTCCAAATTTTCGTCTGCTCATAAATGGGGATATTTCCCATCAGTATCTGCTGCATGGAGAATTACTGAAGAAAATTTCATGAAGGATATTGATTTTTTATCTAACCTAAAACTGCGCGCATCATATGGTGAACTGGGCAATCAAAGTGGCTTGGGTAATTATGACCATATAGCTAAATATACTGTTGATGGTTTTTATCCATTTGGTTATCAAGATAGTCAATGGGCAACAATTTCATCATTACCCTCAGAAGAACGCACCTGGGAAACTGTCAAAATGTCTAATCTTGCTTTAGAAGTAGGGGTCCTTGATAATCGTTTAACGCTAACGGGAGAAATATTTAAAAAAACTAATAAGAACATGTTAGTTAGCATTGAGTTTCCAGAGGTAATAGGCATAACAGTGCCAACAGGTAATTACGGAGAATTAGAAACCAAAGGCTGGGAATTGTCAATGGGCTGGCGAGATCAAAAAGGTGATCTTAGGTATAGTGTCAATTTCAACTTAACAGACCAAAAAGATGTCTTAACTAATTACGGTGTGGACTTTACGGGATTCACAGCTGGTGTTAATGTTCACACAGAGGGTTATCCGCTTGGAGCAATTTTCGGTTATAAATCTGATGGCCTTTTTCAAAACAAAGCAGAAATAGAGTCTGCAGCATTGCCAGCGGCCTTCAAATCAATTACTTCAATGGGTGATATTAGATATATTGACAAAGATGGAAATGGAACCATTGAATCTCCTAACGATATTTTCTATCTCGGGACAACAACACCTCGTTATGTTTATGGTATAAATTTAAGTGGTCAATGGAAAAATATAGATTTGAACGTTTTAATCCAGGGAGTAGCGAAAAGAGATTTTTATTTAAACGCCCAAATTATGAATAACTTCCGCGATAGCTGGTCAAACTTTGCCTACACATTTCACACAGATTATTGGACAGAAGACAATCCCAATGCTAAGATGCCTCGCCTATATATGGCTTCGCAGAGTGCTCATAATACACAGATATCTGATTATTGGATGCAAGATGCATCATACTGCCGATTTAAAAACCTGCAAGTTGGATATACTTTTAAAGGAGATTGGACTTCGCGCATGCGAATTGATAAATTGCGCCTTTATTTTAGTGGAGACAACCTATTAGAATTTAGCAATTTAAACAAATCATTTGACCCCGAGTTGACTAATAGTGGCGGGTTTATGTATCCAATATCAAGAAACTATTCTTTAGGAATAAATTTAACTTTTTAAAACTACTATGATTATGAAAAGATATCTTATAATATTTATAATACCTGTTCTTATTATACTTAGTGGATGTGAAGACTTTATTGATCGAAAACCTTTAACTAATATTTCACCCGGTGTATTTTGGGATACAGAAGCCGATTTGCAACTTGCACTGAACATCTTATACACAAATATTTATCAAGAATATGAATATAACCTTGATAACTATAGTATAGATTCATACGGGGAGTCGCCAAACCTAATTAGCTCAGGCACTTATTCTCCACCAAACACTGATGCTACATATTCTCGTTCATATAGAATGATAAGAATTGCCAATCATTTTTTAGAAAACTATGAATCCTCTAAAATTTCTGAAAGTTTAAAAAACCAATATGCAGGTGAAGCATATTTTTTTAGAGCTTGGTACTATTTTGAGCTCATAAAACGATTTGGAGATGTTATCTATTTTAACAAAACGCTTGATATGAACTCTGAAGAGCTTTACGGAACTCGCACAGACAAAGAGGTTGTTTTGAAAGGGATAATTAAAGATCTAGAATTTGCTGTTTCGCACATTCCAGAAGCAAGCAAAATGACAAACCTACAAGGAAGGGTTACCAAAGGTACTGCAAACTCATTAATGGCTCGAATTTGTTTATATTATGGCACATGGTATAAATACCATGATAGTGGTAGCAATAAACATTTAGAATATTTAGAAAAAGCCAAAAAAGCTTCAGGTGAAGTAATATCATCTGCTGAATATAGTCTACATGACGACTATTACAATTTGTTTTTAATGACAAATGCCTATGAATCAAACGAAACTATCTTAGCTTACCGTTTTTCAAGCATCAGTGGTTTAAATCTAAGAATAAGAGCAACAATTGTTGATTTTGGAATGAGACCAACCAAGCACTTAGCAGATGCTTTCTTATTTAAGGATGGACTACCTATTGGAAAATCTTCTTACAACATTGAATACCTACCTATTGCTGAAGGCACAGAGTTTAACAACCGAGATCCTAGAATGGCACAAACAATTTGGAGGCCGGGTGACGGAAACGACTGGGCTGGTGTACCTTTTTTACCAAGTTATGCTGTAAATACAAAAACAGGATATTTGTTTAAAAAATATGGAGATATGGGAGCTTATCAAACTATGTCTCAATATGTAGATGTACACCTAATCCGCTATGCAGAAATTCTCTTAACTTATGCTGAGGCTACTTATGAATTAAACAATAGTATCTCCAACGAAGATCTGAATAAATCAATTAATGAATTGCGAAAAAGATTTTCAACAAATCCCAATGCCTTACCTAATTTAACGAATGAGTTTGTTACTAGCAACGGGCTAGATATGAGAGAAGAAATACGTAGAGAACGAAGAGTGGAACTAGCAGGGGAGTTTTTCCGTTACGACGACCTAATTAGGTGGAAAACTGCAGAAGTAGAATTATCTCAAGATATATTAGGTGCCAAATTTGATAAAAATGCATATCCTACAATAAATATTGAGTCTGGCGACTTAAAGTTAAACAATAACGGTTTTGTACTTCTACAACAAAAAAAAGACCGTCAGTTTAATCCTGCTAAAGATTATTTATTCCCATTACCTCTGCGTGAAATATCATTAAATGATAATTTAAAACAAAATCCAAATTGGTAATGAATAATAGTGAATGCGTTGAATAGAATATGTTCAGTAATGAATATTGATTAAAATAGGACTTAATTAAAACCTAAGGAATGCTTGGTAAACATAACTGATAGACTAAAATGATAAATAAAAACATCTCCTTGCTTTTGCATTTGCCCCTTTAGGTATGATGGCACAAGACACAATTCATTCAGATAATCGACCAAACATTATAATGTTTATCGTAGATGATATGGGCTGGCAGGATACGTCACTCCCATTTTGGACGGAGAAAACTTCGCAAAACGATAGATTTCACACTCCAAATATGGAGCACCTAGCCTCTGAAGGCAAAATGTTTACACAGGCTTATGCTTGTAGCGTAAGCTAGCCAACACGCGTTAGCCTTTTAACAGGAATGAATGCTGCACGACATAGAGTAACAAACTGGACACTACACAAAAACACTTCAAATGATAAAAAAGTGATTTGTTAGATTTCCCAGAATGGAATGTAAATGGTATATGTCAAGTACCAAACATTCCTTACACTTATGAAGTTACGGCTTTGCCAAAACTGCTCAAAGAGAATGGCTATCACACAATACACTGTGGGAAAGCACATTTTGGCGCAATAAATACTCCAGGAGAAAATCCTTATCATTTTGGTTTTGAAGTTAATATTGCAGGACATGCTGCAGGTGCACCAGCAAGTTATTTGGGAGAAGAAAATTACAGTGACAAAACAAACAATAAACCTAGTGCGTATAATGCAGTTCCTGGTTTAAATGATTATTGGGGTACTGATACATTCGTAACCGAAGTGCTCACACTAGAATCAATTAAGGAACTTAACAAAGCAAAGAAATTAGGCCAACCCTTTTCCTTTATATGTCGCACTATGCAATACATATACCTCTTGACAAAGATATGCGTTTTTATAAGAAATATATGGATAAAGGATTGTCTGAAAATGAAGCTGCTTATGCATCCTTAATTGAGAGAATGGATAAAAGTTTAGACGATTTAATGAACTGGCTAGAAACAAATAATTTGGAGGATAACACAATTATTATATTTATGTCAGATAATGGAGGTTTATCTTCAACTACTACTTGGCACGACGAACCTTTGCATGCTCATAATGCACCCTTAAACAGTGGTAAAGGATCGGCTTATGAGGGAGGCATTATAGAGCCTATGATTGTAAAATGGCCAAGCAAAATTGAGCCTAAACCAAATGCGATGATTATGTAATTATTGAAGATTTTTTTCCATCTATTCTTGAAATGTCGGAAATAAAAGAATACAAAACCAAACAACCTATAGATGGAATAAGTTTTCTTTCGCTGCTTGTAGCAAATAATAATGAAGAGATGCCAAGAAGAAATCTTTATTGGAACTATCTCAACCTTTGGGGAAACGTTGGTCTAGGCATAGGACCAACCTGTACAGCAAGAAGTCAAAACTGGAAACTTATTTATTATTATGAGACAGGGGAGAAAGAGTTGTTTAATATTGCTGAAGACATAGACGAGACTAATAACATTGCAAAAAACAACCCAAGCATAACACAAAAACTATCACGAGACTTGGGCTTATATTTGCGTGAAGTAGATGCACAGCAGCCCTCTTTCAAAACAACAGGTAGGCCGTGTCCTTGGCCTGATGAAGTTTGACGAAGGTTTAATAAAAACCCTTTGAGTTTGCTGATAGTGATAGCGCCCTTATCCATCACCTCGCAAGCTGCTTATAACCAGTTTATTGGAAGGTTGGCCCATAGATGTGTCTTATAAATACTAACATGATAGCGTTGTTTATTAATAAAAAAGGTCAATCAAGTAGTTGTTTGCTACTTGAGAGGCCTTTTTTTAAGTAATAAACTGTTGTTTTGATAGCGAAGCAATCTTTTTGGATCACCAGTAAAACTATGTGTTTACTATCTAGTAGCTTCTTTTTCTTTCTGT